>DASTVY010000205.1:0-5299 GCA_035758865.1 Sphingomicrobium sp.
CATCGCGCGCCTCGTCCCTGGCTTCAACCTGGACCTGGGCGATGTCGAAGTGCGCGGCTTCGCCCAGGCCGCGGGCAATGTGGTGATCAACGGCCAGCGGCCCAGCAGCAAATCGGAAAGCCTGACTTCCATTCTGCGCAATATTCCCGCCCGGCAGGTCGTGCGCGTCGAAATCGGGCCCGGCACCGTCTACGGTGCCGAATATGCGACCCGCAGCCAGGTGCTGAACGTCATCTTGTCTGAAGTCAGCGGGATCGACGGCAATGTCACCGGATCGATCCGCCGCCTCTATACCGGCAGGATCGTTCCCGACATTTCCTCATCTGCCATCATGCGTCGCGGCGAACACAGCATCAACTTGTCGGCAGGCACCGGCAACGTCCTCAATCTCGAGGAGGGGACCGATACGCTGACGAATGCACTAACCGGCGCCTTCGTCGAGCATCGCCGCAAGCACAACAGCTATCGCGATTTCAACCCGTTCATCTCGGCCAACTGGGCATTCGAACAGGCGAGCGACAAGTCGATCCACGTCAACGGCCGCTGGTCGCCGGGCAGCTTTTACCTGACGCAGTCCAATCATGTGACTCCGGCCGTTGGACCGGAGCGCGACGACGATCTGGTCCAGGATTTCAAGAACCCCGTTTTCGAGATCGGCGGCGACATCACTCGGCCATTGGCCGGTGGCGCCATCAAGCTGGTCGGCCTCGCCAACCGCCGCAAACGCGACTGGTCGGAACGCTATCGCTTCCGCAGCGAAGGCGGCACTGAGATCCTCGGCGGCTTTGAGCAGCTGCAGGACGCGCAGCGCAACGAATCCATCCTCCGTCTGACGTGGAGCCGATCCAACCTCGCCGGATTTTCGGTCGAGACGGGTTCGGAATTCGCGCTCAACACGCTCGACAATGAGGTCCAATTTTTCGAGTTCCTCGCGGGGGGCGAACCAGTTCGCGAGGATCTTCCCTTCGACGAGGCGAGGGTGAAGGAAAAAAGGGCGGAGCCGTTCATCAATATCGGCCGCCAGCTGTCCAGTTCGATCCGCCTCGATGCCGGCCTGACCTACGAATATTCCAAGATCAGCGTTCGGGGCGACGCGGATCTCGACCGGGAACCGCTAAAATTCTGGAAGCCCAGCCTAACGCTCGACTGGAAAGGTCCCAAGGGCTGGCATGGCCAACTCTCGGCGAAACGTGTCGTGGCCCAACTCGACTTCTACGACTTCATCAGCTCGGCAGAGCTGAGCACCGATCGCATCAACGCCGGCAACCCCGACCTCGTGCCCCAGCAGACCTGGGAGTTCCGCGGTACCGTCGATCATCCGCTACTGGGTGATGGCCTCGCCAAGCTCGACGTGGGTTACGACCTCGTCAACGAACTGCAGGACCGCGTCCTGATCTGTGATCCATTATTCCCGCTGAAGTGCTTCGATGCGCCCGGAAACCTCGGTACCGGAAAGCGCTATTTCGCCACCCTCACGCTGGATGCTCCTTTGGGCAAAATCGGCCTCAAGGGACTGCGCGTGAAGGTCGATGGCACCCTTCAGCGCACCCGGGTCGATGACCCTATCACCGGTGATCCCCGCAACTGGTCGGACTTCTTCCCCGAATGGCAGTGGAACGTCGATGTCCGCCACGACATTGGCAAATGGTCCTACGGCTTCGTCGTTTCCGATCGCCAGCGGTTCACCTTTTACCGCACCGACGAATTCGACGTGAACTTCAACGGCGGCCCCTATGGAACTGCCTTCGTCGAATATCGTCCGCGCAACGGAACGACGATCACGCTCGACCTCGACAACGCGTTCGATACGTCGGGCAATCGCCAGCGCCTGATCTTCCGCCCCGACCGAGCCCACCCGAACACGATCACCGACGAGTTCCGCGAGCGCAACCGCCACCTGAATTTTGGCCTGACGCTGAAGCAGACCTTCGGCGGAAGCGGCGGTGGCAGCGACGGGGTGGCGCCAACGACATAGCAGGGCTAAAGGGCGCCCACGAAAACTTCATTCCTTTGGAGAAATAAGTGGGCGAGCCTGCCATCCTGCCGTTCGACTGGGCCGATCCGTTCGACCTCAATCACCAGCTGACCGACGAAGAGCGGATGGTCCGCGACACGGCGCATTCCTATGCCCAGGACAGCCTCCAGCCGCGGGTCACCGAGGCATATCTCAATGAGAATTTCGACCGTGAGATCCTGCGTGAGATGGGGAGCCTCGGCCTGCTCGGCGCAACCATTCCGCCGCAATATGGCGGCGCCGGCCTTGGCTACGTCAGCTACGGCCTGATCGCCCGCGAGGTCGAGCGCGTCGACAGCGGCTACCGCTCCGCCATGTCGGTCCAGAGCTCGCTCGTCATGCACCCGATCCATGCCTATGGTTCGGAGGAGCAGCGCAACAAATATCTGCCGGGGCTCGCCAAGGGCGAGCTGGTTGGTTGCTTCGGGCTTACCGAGCCCGATGCCGGCTCCGATCCCGGCGGGATGCGCACGCGTGCTCAAAAAACCGCCAATGGCTACAAGCTCAGCGGCAGCAAGATGTGGATCACCAACTCGCCGATCGCCGATGTGTTCGTCGTCTGGGCCAAGTCGGAGGAGCATGGCGGCGCGATCCGCGGCTTCATCCTCGAAAAGGGCTTGAAGGGCCTCTCCGCCCCCAAGATCAAGGAGAAGCTCTCGCTTCGCGCGTCGATCACGGGCGAGATCGTGATGGACGAGGTAGAGGTCGGCGAGGACGCCCTCCTGCCCAACGTCCAAGGCCTGAAAGGACCGTTCGGCTGCCTCAACCGCGCCCGCTACGGAATCGGCTGGGGCAGCATGGGCGCCGCCGAAGCCTGCTACGCTGCAGCGCGCCAGTACACGCTCGACCGCAAGCAGTTCGGGCGTCCACTCGCAGCCAACCAGCTGGTGCAGCTGAAGCTCGCCAACATGCTGACCGACATCACGCTCGGCCTTCAGGCGTCCCTTCGCGTCGGCCGCCGCCTGGAAGCGGGCGAGCTAATCCCCGAGACGATCAGCCTTATCAAGCGCAACAATTGCGGCAAGGCGCTGGATATCGCCCGCATCGCCCGCGATATGCACGGCGGCAACGGCATCAGCGCCGAGTTCCAGGTCATGCGCCACTCCGCCAACCTCGAGACGGTCAATACCTATGAGGGAACGCATGATGTCCATGCGCTGATCATCGGCCGCGCCATCACCGGGATTCCGGCTTTCTAGCAACTTAATCCATGTCTATGTTCCCCTCGTCTTTTTGGGGGAACACCGACATGATCACCTGGATCCTTCTTGGCGCAGTCGTCCTGCTGCTCCTTTACGGCGTCGCCATTTACAATGGCCTGGTTCGCCTTCGCGCGCTGGTTCGTGAAGCGTTCAGCGGAATCACCGTCCAGCTTCGCCGCCGCGCCGACCTGATCCCCAACCTGGTCGAAACGGTGAAGGGCTATGCTGCGCATGAGCGCGAAACCTTCGATGCCATCACTGCACAACGGGCCGCCGCTACCAGCGCCGGCAACGTTGCAGCCACGGCCCAGGCTGATGCGGCAATGACCGGGCTGCTTGGCCGCCTGATGGCGGTGGCCGAGGCCTATCCGGAGCTCAAGGCCGACGCCAATTTCCGCCAGCTGCAAGGTGAATTGAGCGCGATCGAGACGGAATTGCAGTCGGCGCGCCGCTATTACAATGCCACCGCTCGCGACCTGAATACCAAGGTCGTGTCCTTCCCCGACATGTTCTTCGCGGGGCCATTGGGCTTCAAGGAAGAGCCCTATTATGAGGATGCCGATCCGGCGATCCAAAGCGCTCCCAAGGTCGAATTCCAGCGGCCTTAGCCCGATGCGGCTGCTGATTGTAACGCTCGCCGCGCTTGCTTCCCTGCTGCTTTCGCAAGCGGCGGCGGCGGAAGAGCGCATCCTGAAATTCGATAGCAACATCGTAGTTGCCCGGGACGGCACGCTCGACGTGACCGAGACGATCAACGTCCGGGTCGAAAATATCGCGATCAATCACGGCATTTATCGCGAGTTTCCGACCAAATACCGGGCGACCGGCGGACGAAGGGTCAAGGTCGGCTTTGAGCTGATGGACACGTTGCTCGATGGTCAGCCGGAACCGAACAGGATCGAGACCATGACCAACGGCGTCCGAATTCGCCTCGGCACTGCAGACCGCATGGTGCCGCCGGGCGAGCATATTTACACCATCCGTTACCGTGCCAGCCGGATGATCGGACGATTCGACGGCTATGACGAACTCTACTGGAACGTCACCGGCACCGGCTGGGATTTCCCGATGGACCGCGTGTCGGCGACGATCAAACTCCCCTCACCTGCCCGTTTCGGCCAGCGCGCAGCCTACACGGGAGCGCAGGGCTCGACCGAAACGGCCGCACGGGTAACCGAGGAAGAACCAGGCTCGATCCGGTTCGAGACCACTCGCCCGCTGTATGCGCGCGAAGGGCTGACGATCGCGGTCGCATTTCCGAAGGATGTGATCGCTGGCCCGTCGGAATCCGACCGGCTGGGCTGGTTCCTGTCCGACTGGGGTCCGCCGCTGGCGGGCGGGCTCGGTCTCTTCGGAGTGTTTGGCTATCTCGCCTATGCCTGGCGCAAGGCCGGACGCGATCCGCGGCCCGGAACGGTGGTCCCGCTCTTTTCCCCACCTGATGATCTTACGCCCTCTGCAATGCGCTACATCGTCGAGCAGAAATTCGACAATCGCGCCTTTGCCGCCGCCCTGGTTGATGCCGCGGTCAAGGGTCATGTCCGGCTAGTCGAGGAGGATGGCGGCTGGTTCGGCAGCAACGAGCGGCGCATCGAGCGTCACGAGACATCTGGCGCCGTACCGCTGGGAGCGGCCGAACAAGCGTCTCTCAACGCATTGGTCGGCCCCAATGACTCGATTGTGATGGAGCAGAAGAACCACGCCACCTTCTCGTCCGCGATCAAAGCGCTCGGCAGCCGCTATGCCGACGCCTATGACGGCAAGCTCTTCCTTCGCAACTATGGCTGGATCGGCGCGGTCGTGGTGATTTTCGTCGCCGCCTTCTGGCTGGCTGCGGCCACGGTCGTCCTGGCCGAAGGGGCCGGCAGCCAATTGCTGGTGTTGCTTTCGGCCTCGGGCATGGCGATCGGCGCTCTTATCTTCCACGCTGCGCCAAAGGAACAGACGAGTGGGCGATGCCTGCTTCATCTCTTGGCACTAGTATTTGGCGGGGCCGGTGTCGCCTTCGGTTTGCCGCTCATTCCCCAGGCGCTCACCACCGGCACGTGGCTGCCGCTGGCGATTCCGCTCATCGCCCTTCCCT
>DASTVY010000285.1:0-5586 GCA_035758865.1 Sphingomicrobium sp.
CGTGCAACCTGCCGGATTCGATTGCGGACAATTCATAGGGATGATGGTCATCGCCGCCCAGCACGGCGATGCGGCCGTTTTCCGCCACCGCGAAATCCGTGTCGAAGCGCGCCCCGTCGGTAAGTGGCGTCACCTTGCCGCTCGAAACGTCGATCCGCGATAAATAGGTGACCCGATTACGCTCGACCAGGCTCAGCACCGACCGGCCGTCGGGTGCCCAGCGCGGCTTGTAGAAACAGCGGTCGATGGGTGCCGGGAGTGTCGACTTGCCCGTCGCGACGTCGATCACGGCGAGCTGCCACGGCGCATAGTAGATCCATCTGTCCTCGCCGCTTTGCAGGTAGGCAATGCGCTTTCCGTCGGGACTCCAGGAGGGACGCGTTTCCCAATAGGGGTCGAGATCGGAGCCCGGGAAGGTCGTGAGTTGGCGCTCCTTCGCACCCGCTTCGGGCGCGACCAGGTAAATGTCGTAGTTGAGATGCCGGTCGGGATCATCGCCGCGCTTGGTCACATAGGCGATGGTCCTGCCATCGGGCGACCAGGACGGAAGCTGCTCGTCATGTTGTCCAGGAGTAAGCAGCGTTGCCTTGCCGCTGTCGATATCGACGACGTAAAGATGTTTGCGCCGCGCGGTCAGGTAACCGGTGCCGTCCTCCTTGAACTGGTAGCGGCCGATGACGATCGGCGGCGAATTCTTGGGCTTGGGTGTGCCCTCGGGACGCTCGGGGTCCCAGGCGATCACGGCGAGGCGGCGTCCGTCCGGCGACCAGGCGTAATCTTCGACTCCTTCCGGCAATCTGGTGACCTGGCGCGCTTCGCCACCATCGGACGGCATCACCCACACTTGCGTTTGGGCATCCTCACCGCCCCGATCCGCCAGGAACGCCAGCCAGCGTCCATCCTGGCTCCATTGCGGCAGCCACTCGCTGGAACTGGGCGTATGCGTCAGCGCCTTGGGAGCGCCGCCGTCCCATGCCACGCGCCAGAGGTCCGATTGTTTCTTGTCGGCTTCGGCGTTCGTGACGGTGACGCTATAGGCAATCTGGCGCCCGTCTGGCGAAAACGCCGGCGCAGCTACTTCCGCCAGGCGCGACAGGTCGTCAGGACCGAAGCGGTCATCCGCGGCAAAGGCGGGATTGGCCAGCAACGCCCAGGCAATTGCGACGGCAAACCTCATTATTGCCTTCCAAGTTCTCGATAGCGGTCGCGCGCCGCCCGCAGATAATCGATGGTATCCTCCCGTTCCCGCGAATTATTGTAATCATCCCTCCTCTCTGCCTCGGCTAGGACCCGATCCATCCAGACAACGAAGTAGGCCGCGTCTGATGTGGCCGTGGCCGGGCGGCCCGGGAAATCCAGATAGATCGGGCTGGTGGTTGCATAAGGATAGATGTCCAGGATCAGCGGATCGGCATTGTCGTTCCAGGCGCGCAGCAACAGCCAGCCGCCGGAGTCCAACTCCAGCTCACCCGCGGCGTCGAACGAGCGCCGGTCCCCGGACAGCTTGAAACTTTTCACAACCCGGCCGTTGTGAACCAGCTCGAGATGGTCGACCGTCACCGGCGAGCGCAATGCGATCCGATACGGCACACGGCCGGTTGCGTCGCGCTTCAGCGTGTCGCCGGGATGAAGGCCGGCCAGGTCCAGCCCTAACATGGGCCCATTGCTGGCGAAGGTGCGGCCTGCCTTCAGCGCGTCACGCGCAGAGGCTGGGCTGAGGTCTCCACCGGTATCGAGAAACACCCGGTTCATGCCGACTGGGCCGCGCAAAGAAGCATAGTTGGCCATGGCGTCCGTTCCCGCGCCGGCCGGCAAGCGGAAGCCGAGGTTCAACAGTCGGTACCAGACATTGGCGGTCGCCTTATGGTCGGAAAAGCCGACGATTTCGATGTAATCGACCTTGCCGTTTGCAGCGTCGGCCGGGAGCATATGGCTCAGGGCTTTCTCCCGGGCCGGGTCGATGTCCCAGTCGAACGGATGGACATAGCCGACCAGCGCGCCTTGGGCATGCGCCAGGTCGGCAACCGCACCGTTATGTGGGAATGGGCTGGCAAATGCGGTGTGCTGATAGGCAGAAAAATCGGGCGTCAGCAGATGGTCGGAAAGGTGCAACAGGCCGAGGTGGCCCCAGAAGCTCGTGTGAAATTCCTGGGCATGCATGATCAGCACGTTTCTGCCGCTGGCCGGGTCCGGATCGGCCCGAAAATAACCGACGTCGGGGATCCGCTCCTCCTTGTTGACAATGGTGTTGTAGACGACGTCTAGGTCTTCTGCTCGCGCCTGCTGGGCCAGAATTTCCGGCGTGTTCCGGTAGGCGCCGCCGTAATTCATGTGGACGTGCAGGTCTGCACTTCGCCACGTCCCGAACGACGCCGGAAGGTCGTTTGCTTCCAGTTTCACGGCCAGGGTGCGGTCCACTCCCTCCGACAGGTTCACGGTCTGCCGCCATGGCAAATGGCGAAAACCCCGCTGCACCCAAATCGAGGTGCCGCCCTCCGGCACATCGAGCGAGCAGGGCGAGGCGCAATGGAAATAATGCGTCTGGCTTGATTGGCGCGCACGGTCGAAACCATCGTCGGCGTGCATCCACGCCGAGTCTGGCGCCAAAGCCCTTCCATCGGATCCGAGCACTGCCACCCGGGCCGCTACGCTGCGGCCCTGCTCGTCACGGATAGCCAGCGTTAGCCGCGCCTGACCCGTCTTGTATCGACGTCGACCTGCCGTGATAGGCAGCTGCGCACCGCCAACGACGGTCTGCACGACAAGACTGGTGTTGCCCTGCTCATTGCTGATGAAGGCGATGCGCTCGCCGTCGGGCGACCAGCGCGCGCTCGACCGGTCGAAGTCGCCAAAGGTCAGCGGGAGGGGCGCGGCGCCGCCAGGCGTCGTCAGCCACAGCTGCCGCCACTGCCTGCCGTGATAGCTGGCGAACAGCAGCTGCTTGCCGTCCGGCGAAGCCTCAGGCCGTGCGCTCCAGCTGGTTTCCTCGCTGAGGATTTTCCGCCGATCGCCTGGACTATCCACCGACACTGACCAGATGTCGCCGGTACCCCAGGCAACCTCCTCATTGGTGACGTAGTAGATGCGCTTGCCATCGGGCGCCCAGGACGGGTTCAGCACATGGTCGTAGGCCGAATAATAGTATCGCGAAATCTTGCTCTTCCGCTCGCCAAGCAGCGGACGAGCGTTACGTAAACCGTCAGGGCTAGTGTCGGCGACGAATAGGTTGAGGTGGCCGGTCCCTTGCGTCGAAACCCAGGCGAGGCGCTTGCCGTCGGGTGACAGCCGCGGTTCGACATTCACCGCCTTGCCTGACGTCAGTTGCCGTTCCCGGCCGGTCGCGAGGTCCAGACTCCACAATTCGATCGCATCGGCGGCATAGCGGCTGAAAACCACGCTGCGCCCATCCGGCGCGACATCCGGCTGATAGTCATAGCCGCCCTTGGCGCGCGTCAGCTCAATGGCTTCGTCGGACCCGATCGCCTGGCGCCAGAGCGATCCCCCCATGCTGTAGACGAGCGCCCTGCCGTCGGGCGTGAAGCTCAGGCTGGAGGGGCCGGTCGTCAGCTGCGGAATATACAGCTCGCGCCAGTAGTAGCTGTGCGGCAGGTCGACCTGCTTGAGTACCGGCTCGCGCCCCGCTTCGCTTGGACCTGCCACGCCAAGCAGCAGCGCCGCAACCATTGCCATGCGCCGAACCATCAGCGGTCAATCTCCTCTCGCTGGCGCGTGGTCAGCTTCTCGATGCGCTTCTCGTTGATCGTGCTCCTGACGATACGATGCACATAGATGCCGGGGGTGTGGACGCAGTCGGGGTCGATCGATCCGGCTTCGACCAGTTCTTCGACTTCGACCACCGTAACCTCGGCCGCGGTGGCCATGACCGGATTGAAATTTCGGGCGGTCTTCCGGAACTGCAGGTTTCCCGCCGTGTCCGCGCGCCACGCCTTGATGATGGCGAGGTCGGCCCGAAGCCAAGTCTCCCGTACATAGGTTTCGCCGTCGAAATCCTCGTGCGGTTTACCCTCGGCTACGATGGTCCCGACGCCCGTCCGCGTAAAGAAGGCTGGAATGCCTGCGCCGCCTGCCCGGATCCTCTCTGCGAGCGTTCCCTGAGGGTTGAATTCGAGCTCAAGTTCGCCGCTGAGATATTGCTGTTCAAAGAGCCTATTTTCGCCGACATAAGACGAGATCATCTTGCGGATCTGTCGGCTCTCCAGCAGGTGCCAAAGTCCGAAGCCGTCCGCGCCCGCATTGTTGGAAATGACGGTAAGGTCCTTGGCGCCGGACGCCTTGATCTCGGGGATCAGGCTTTCCGGATTGCCGACCAGGCCGAACCCCCCCGACATAATGGTCATGCCATCGCGCAGCAGACCGTCGAGCGCTGCCCGCGGGGATTGGTAAATCTTGTTCACAGCGTCCCGAACAAGGTGTGACTCTGTTCGCGCATGAACTGGGGCAGGTACCAGCTTCCCAAACCTCCCTTGCCGGTCGTCCCGGATCCCTTCCAGCCGCAAAAGGTCTGGAAGCCGGGCCAGGCGCCGGTGGTCGCGCCGCTCGCGCGGTTGGCATAAAGTACGCCGGCCTCGATCGTATCGAGAAAGCAGTCGAGCTCGCGCTTGTCCTGCGTGTAGATGCCGGCGGTGAGGCCGAACGCACTTCGATTGGCATCGCCGATCGCTTCGTCGAGATCGTCAAACTCCAGCACGCTGAGGAAGGGTGCGAACAGCTCGTCACGGTTAATTCGGTGATCATTGGGCAGGCCGGTGACGATTGTTGGCGCAACATAGGGACCGCGATCGAACTGGCCACCTTCGAGCTGCGACCCGCCGATTAGAATGCTGCCCGCAGACGCAGCGTCGGCACATGCTCCTGCGAAACGGTCGAGTGCCTTGTCGTTGATAATGGGCCCCATGAACACATCGGCTCGGCGCGGATCTCCGACGACCAACTTGTTCGTGGCTTCGATGAGCGCGCCAAGAAACGAGTCCGTGGTGCCGCGCTCGACATAGACTTTCGCAAGGGCACTGCACTTCTGCCCGGTCAAGCCGAAAGCCGATCGGGCGACCCCGCTCGCTGCAACCGCCAGGTCAGCGCTCGGCAAGACGAAAGCAGGGTTCTTTCCGCCCATCTCTGCGAGCACCGGGCGCATTGCCTGCGACGATGCTGCGGCGCGCATGATGGTCATGCCCACGGCATTGGAGCCGGTGAAGGCAAAGCCGTCGACACCTGGATTGCGGACCAGCGCCTCGCCCGCCTCGCGGCGGCCGTAAACCAGATTCAGCACGCCATCTGGAAGTCCACCGGAGATGAGAGCCTCGACGACCAGCCGTCCGGTCAATCCCGCAGCATCGCTCGGCTTGAACACGACCGTGTTGCCGGCAATCAGCGCGGCCGACACCATCCCGACTGATAGTGCGACAGGAAAATTGAAGGGGGCGATGACTCCGAACACGCCGTAGGGACGTAGTTCGACCGCGCAGCGCTCGGCGGCGGAAGCCCCAGGGCGCTCCTCGCGGAAGCCGCCCGTGCGCTCCATCTCGTCGCAATAATGGCGAACGAGGTCGATCGCCTCCTCGACCTCCC
>DASTVY010000355.1:0-3449 GCA_035758865.1 Sphingomicrobium sp.
CCAGCTCGCGGATCGAGCTGGTGATCCGGCGGGCGAGAAATTCGACCACTGCGCGCGGCATCTCGACCCCGGGGAGCGCCGCCAGCTTGGCGTCGATGATATTAAGCCGACGCTCGTAATCGGCCGGGTTGATGTCGGCGACCAGGCCCCAGCTCAGGCGCGAAAGGATGCGCGGCGCGATCCCGTCGAGATCCTGGGGCGCGCGATCCGACGTAATCACCAACCGCCGGTTGGCAGTGATGATCTCGTTCATCGTGTGGAAGAATTCTTCCTGGGTCGAATCCTTGCCGGCGATGAACTGAACGTCGTCGATCAGCAGCAGGTCCGCGGAACGGAGCCGGCTCTTGAAGCCGATCGTGTCATTCTCCTTCAAGGCGCGGATGAACTCGACCATGAACTTCTCGGCCGACATCGAAACCACGCGCGCGCCCGGCCGACGCTCGAGGAATGACTGGCCAATCGCGTGTAGGAGGTGTGTCTTCCCTCGCCCGGTTCCACCGTGGATGAACAGCGGATTGAAGGCGACGGTGTCGGCAGTGGCAAGGGTCCTTGCCGCCGTTGCCGCCACTTCATTGGCCTTGCCCACAACGAAGGTTTCGAACCGGTAGCGCTTGTCGAAGTTGGGTGCCGACGGGTCGCGCGCAACCTCGGCAGGTGCAGCCGCGGGGATTTCCTCCAGGATCAGGAGCGGTGCGGGCCGTGGGCCGTCTGGCACCGCGACGATACGCACATCCTGGACGATCGGCAGGGACGAACGCCAAGCGAGCCGCAGCCGGTCGCCGAAATGGCTTTCCACCCAGTCCGCCATGAACTGGCTGGGCATAAAAATCTCAAGCTCGCCGGAATCACCGTCAAACGCCCCGAGCTCCGCGGGCTTCAGCCAACCGTCGAATGTGCGAGCGCCGCAGTCACGGCGAAGGCCCACGCGAATGGAATCCCACGCGGCCTCAAGGGGCGCTGCAACGGTGCCGGCATCGGTTACACACAAATTTTCCCGAATGCCCTGCACTGGCGCGCGCCTCCCAAACTCTGACTTGCCAAGACATGGGGAACTGTAGTGCGCGACCCGAGTCGCGACACCAATAGCCCCTTCAGTCTCTAGCCCCCCGGAGCGGATTCGCCGCCGGAACATGTTTTTTGAGAGCCTGCAGCGTTCGATTCAAGACTCGAATTTTCATCAACATGAAATAAACGGGCTTGACAGAGAGCAGGCGAAAAAAGCGCCCGAAAACCGCGAATTTCGGGCAATTAGAAGCCGCAGCAAATTAGCGGTGCTCCGCGAATCGCGGGAATTCCTAGACTTTTTTGAGTCATCGAAATGAAACGGGCCGCCGGTACTACCGACGGCCCGTGTCCCAATTCGGGGTAAATGCGGAGTTAACCGAGCGCGGCCACCCGCTTGGTCAGCCGCGAGAACTTCCGAGCAGCGGTGTTTTTATGCATCACACCCCGCGCGACTCCGCGAGCGATCTCCGGTTGGGCCTGCTTCAGCGCGGCAATGGCATCGTCCTTCTTGCCCGCCGCAAGAGCGGTTTCGACCGCCTTGATGAAGGTGCGCATACGGCTGACGCGGGCGCCATTGATCGCCGCACGATTGGCGTTGCGGCGGATGCGCTTCTTGGCTTGCGGCGTGTTCGCCATCGATCGACCTCTAAAATTCTTGTGTTTTCAACGAAAAAGCGGCGCGAAACCCGTGGGCCGCACCGGCGTGGCGCTCCCCTAGCGAAGGAGGCGAGTCGCGTCAACCATCGAGCACTAGCGCTGACAGGAAGGACAGAAGAAGGTCGACCGCCCGCCCTGAACGATGCGCCGGACCTTGCCGCAGCAAGATCGGCAAGGTTCGCCTTCCCGGTCATAGACGTCGAACTGCTTGGAGAAATAGCCCAGCTCTCCGTCTGGCGCTGCGAAGTCCTTGAGGGTTGAGCCGCCGGCCTCGATCGCGTCCTCGAGCACAGCGGGAATGGCCGTGGCGAGTGCGTTCAGTTTCGCACGGCTGACCTTACCGGCCGGCTTGCGAGGATCGATCCTCGCCCGAAACAGAGCCTCGCAGGCATAGATATTGCCGAGCCCGGCGACCACGCGCTGATCGAGCAGAAGCAGCTTCACAGCGGCGGTTCGCCCCGCAAACCGGTCCTTCAGCCACTTGCCATCGATTCCATTATCGAGCGGCTCAGGACCCAAGGCCTTGAATGCAGGCCAATGATCAAGCTCATCGGTGGGAACCAGGTCGACCGATCCGAAGCGCCGCGGGTCGCGCAGGTGGAGCCGTCGGCCTTCATCGGTTTCCAGCAGCAGATGGTCATGCTTGCCGAGTTCGGCGGGATCGATCCTCCACGCCCCCGACATTCCGAGGTGGAAAACCATCGTGTCGCCGCGATCTGTGTGCACGAGTCCATATTTGGCACGCCTTCCCAGTTCGGTGACCCTGGCGCCGGTAAGCCGCTGCCCAAGATCAGGCGGAAATGCGCGGCGAAGGTCGGCCCTGCGCGCCTCGACAGCGCGGATGCGGCGGCCTTTGAGCACGTGACTTAATCCTCGAACGGTCGTTTCGACTTCGGGCAATTCGGGCATCGGGTTCCTTTGAAGAAACTGGGGCGTTTCCCACCCCTGATCTCCCTGCTAGGGCGCGCTCATGGAAAAGGTCAATTTCGGCGACCAACTGGTCACGCCCGATGAGAAGACGCGTCGCGTCGGCAGTGTCTTCTCCTCGGTTGCCAGCAACTATGACTTGATGAACGACCTGATGTCGGGCGGCATGCATCGACTGTGGAAGAACCGTTTCGTCGCCAAGGTTAAGCCCCGCCGCGGGGAGAAGATTCTCGATATGGCTGGTGGCACCGGCGACATCGCCTTCCGAATGGCCGAAAGAGGGGCGCAGGTTACCGTCAGCGACATCAATCCTGACATGCTTGGCGTGGGCATGGAGCGGGCCGGGTCGCGGGGAATCGAGGGGTTGGTGTGGCAAGTGGAGAATGCCGAGAATCTCAGCTTCGAGGACTGCTCGTTCGACGCCTACACGATCGCTTTTGGTATTCGGAACGTCACTGACATTCCTTCGGCGCTTCGGGAGGCCCATCGCGTATTGAAGCGTGGCGGCCGATTTTACTGCCTTGAATTTTCGACCAGCGAGTGGCCGGGCTTCGGCGAACTATACGATCGCTATTCGGAGCATGTCATTCCACGCATCGGGAAGGCTGTTGCCAGGGACGAGGACAGCTATCGATACCTGGTCGAATCGATCCGCCGCTTCCCGAAAATGGAGGTGTTTCGAGCCATGATCGGCGAGGCGGGATTCAAGTCGACCAGCGTCGAGCCGATCTTCGGCGGCCTAGTCGCAATCCACGGCGGCTGGAAGATTTGATGACTTCGCCCATCGAGCTCGTCGGCCCCGACCGGAGCCGCAACGGTTGACCATCGCAGTCGTTCATTTGTGGCGCCTGCTGAAATGG
>DASTVY010000358.1:0-11703 GCA_035758865.1 Sphingomicrobium sp.
GAGCGAGGCGCGTTTTCGCTGGACCTAGCGGTCGGGGCGGGAGCCGCGAGCGAGCGGGCGCGGTTCGACGAATGGCGCCGGGCCCTGCCTCGCCCGCTGGCGAGCCCGGCAAGGTTCGCGATCGAGGGCGACATGATCGAGGTCGCTGTCCCGCTGCCGGAGAGCGTGACCGTCGGGGAACCTTATTTCTTCCCGGCGGAAGACGGGCCGATCGACTATGCGGCGCCGCAAAGCTTCAGGCGCAAGGGCGACCTGCTGATCGCCGAGTTGAAGCGCCGCAGAGGCGAACCCGCGGCGCTGTCTGGCGTGCTTGCGCTTGGTGACGGGCGCGGATTGGAAATCAAGGCCGCGCCGGGTCCGGTACCGAAGGGCGGAAGCAAGATCGGCGACCTGGGTGTCGAGGCCGTGCTGCTTGCCATCCTTGGGGCTCTCGTCGGCGGCCTATTGCTGAACCTCATGCCCTGCGTCTTCCCGATCCTGGCGCTTAAGGCGCTTCACCTGGCGAAGGCCGGGGGCAATGAGCAGCAGGCGCGGCGCGATGCGCTGGCTTACACGGCTGGCGCAGTGGTCGGGACCGGTTTGCTTGGCGCGCTGCTGCTTGCGATCCGGGCCGGCGGAAGCGCGGCCGGCTGGGCGTTCCAGTTGCAGGATCCTCGTACGACCATCATCCTCTTGCTTCTGGTGACTGCGATCACGCTCAATCTTCTGCGGGTGTTCGAGCTGCCGGTGCTGGCGGGCGAGCATAGCCCGGGAGGCAGCTTTGGGACCGGCGCGCTGGCGGCTTTCGTCGCAACGCCCTGCGCCGGTCCGTTTCTGGGTGCTGCGCTCGGAACGGCATTGCTTCTTCCGATCTACGGTTCTGTGGCGGTGTTCGCAGCGCTTGGGCTTGGCGTCGCCATTCCATTTATGGCCGTCGCCTTTGTGCCGGCGCTGAGAAGGCGATTGCCGCGACCAGGCCCGTGGATGGCTCGATTGCAGCGCTTCCTCGCGATTCCGATGGCGGCGACCGCTGTCGGCTGCCTGTGGCTGCTGTATCGGCAGGCAAGCCTGGCCGGACTTGTTGCGGGGCTGGTGGCAGTGGCCGGATTGTCGCTGCTCCTGTTGTGGACCGGGCGGCAACAGCGCAACGGAGCAACCGTCGGTTGGGCAGCCTTGGCCGTTTCGCTAGTCTTGACCGGTATCGCAGCAACCCAGGTTCCACGGCAGCCCGCCAATGCGGCCCGGGTCCCGATCGGCGCCGAAGCGTGGAGCGAGGCGGCAGTCCAGAAGCATCTCGCGGCCGGGAAGCCCGTGTTCGTCTATTTCACCGCCGACTGGTGCCTAACCTGCAAAGCCAATGAAGCCGCTGCGATCGAGCGGGAAGCGGTTCGCGACGCGTTCGGCAAGGCCGGAGTCAAGGTGCTGGTCGGCGACTGGACCAATGGCGACCCGGCGATCACGCGCTTCCTCGAAAGCCGGGGCAGGGCGGGAGTGCCGCTTTACCTGTGGTATGCGCCGGGCCAAGCGGAGCCCGAGGAACTGCCGCAGATTTTGACGCCGGGGATGCTTACCGACCGCGCTCAGCGCCCGCGCTAACCGGACGCTCATATACCTTCTTGCCGCCGACCCAGGTCTCCAGCACCTGCGTTCGGGCGAGGGCCTGCGGATCGACCTTGCTGACCTCACGGTCGACCACGATGAAATCGGCCCATTTGCCTTCATCGAGGCTGCCGATCTTGCCTTCGGCAAAGCCGGCATAGGCCGCGCCGCGAGTGAATGCGGCCAGCGCCTGTTCGAACGACAGCCGTTCTTCGGGGAACCAGCCGCCGGGCGGCTGGCCGTTGATGTCCTGCCGGCTGACTGCTGCGGAGAGTCCCGGGAAGGGATCGGGACTTTCAGCCGGATAATCCGATCCGAACGCGATGGGGATCCCAAGCTTCTCGATCGTCTGCCACGCATAGGCGCCCTTGAGCCGATCCGGGCCAAGCCGCGCTTCGGCCATCAGCCGGTCTCCGGTCTGGTGGGCTGGCTGCATCGAAGCAATAATCCCGACCGGCTTCAGGCGTGGAATGTCGGCCGGGTCGACGATCTGAAAATGCTCGATCCGCCAGCGGCAGTCGCGGGTGCAATATTGCGCCAGACTTTCATAATTGGCGATGACTTGTGCGTTGGCGGCATCGCCGATGGCGTGGACCGCGACCTGAAAGCCCAACTTGGCCGCTTCTTCGCTCTTTTGACGAAGCTCTTCGTCCGTCAGGAACAACAGGCCCTGAGTGTCCGGTTTGTCGGCATAGGGCTGCTTGAGCCGGGCGCCACGAGAACCAAGGGCGCCGTCCGCGTAGATTTTAACGCCGACCATCCGCAATCGGTCGGAATATAGCCAGGGGGTCGGCCCGTTCGGCACCAGGGCCCGCATCGCATCGACGTCGTTCGCATAGCTGATGATCCGGATCTTGAGCCGGCCGGCCTCTCCGGCGCGGCGAAGAGCTTCCCAGGTCGTGACGCTGGTTCCCATGTCCTCAGTGGCGGTGATGCCGAATGCCAGCAGGGTTTCCTGTGCTGCGCCGAGCGCTCGATCGAGCGTTGCCGGCGATGGATCAGGTATTTCTGCATCAACAATGCGGATGGCGTTGTCGATAAACAGACCGGTCGGCTCACCATCGGCATCGCGTTCGATCTTGCCGCCTACAGGGTCCTGCGTCCTCGCCGTTACGGTGCCGGCTGAGAGCGCCGCCGTGTTTCCGATGGCGGCATGGCCGTCGACCCGAACAAGCCACACGGGACGGTCGGAAACGACCTTGTCCAGGTCGGCCGCGGTTGGAAACCTCTTGTCGGGCCACAGTTCCTGGTTCCAGCCGCGGCCTACGATCCACCCGGAACCAGGATTGGCCTCCGCATAAGCTTTGAGGCGTTGCTGCAGGTCCGCAATGGAACTGGTTCCGAAAAGGTCCAGTTGCAGCTTCAGCAAGCCAAGTCCCACGCTTCCGCCCGGAGATTCCAGAACATGCCCATGGGCATCGATCAGGCCGGGAAGAACAGTCCTGCCCCCGGCGTCGACGACCTTCGCGTCGCGAAGCTTAAGCATTTCGCCGTGGAGCAACCGCTGCACCTTGCCGTCGTCGCCGATCAGGATGCCGGTGAAGCGTTCCAGCTTGCCGTTTGCATCGACCTGGACGCCGTTGGCATTGGTAATGAGTGTGTCGGCGAGGGCGGATGAGGAAGCAAGGAGCGCGGCCAGCGCGAGGAGGGTCTTTGGCATGGGCGTTTCGATAGCATTGTTTGTGGACCGGGGAAGGTCTAGTCCGCACCGTCATGGACGCACCGACCAAGACCCGGCCGACCCTCGACGACATCAAGGGCGCCGCAGAGCGCATCAAAGGCTCCGTCATCCGCACCCCGATGATGCTGAGCCGCACCCTGTCTGAAATCGCCGACGCGGAAGTCTGGCTGAAGTTCGAAAATTTGCAGTTCACCGCGGCCTACAAGGAGCGCGGAGCGCTCAACAAATTGCTGCAGCTATCGGACGAGGAGCGCTCGCGCGGCGTCGTCGCGGCTTCGGCCGGAAATCATGCCCAGGCTGTCGCCTTTCATGGCCGACGGCTCGGCATCCCGGTGACGATCGTCATGCCGGTGTCGACGCCGATGATCAAAGTCACCCAGACCGAAGGGCATGGCGCCAATGTCGTGCTGCGCGGCGAGCGGTTCGACGACGCCGACGCACATGCCCGGGAGCTGGAAGAGAAGCACGGCTTCGTTTTCGTCCATCCGTTCGACGATGTGGCGATCATGTCGGGCGCGGGGACAGTCGGCCTGGAAATGCTGGAGGATGCGCCGGACCTGGAAGTGCTGGTGATCCCGATCGGCGGCGGCGGGCTGATTTCCGGCGTCGCAACCGCGGCGAAGGCGTTGAAGCCCGGCATCCAGGTGATCGGCGTCGAGGCGGAGCTTTATCCGTCGATGAAGAATGTCGTCGAGAACGGACATGGCGCGATCGGCGGAGACACGCTTGCGGAGGGCATTGCGGTCAAGGAACCAGGGCAGCTGACGCGCGGGATTATCGCCGACCTGGTCGACCGCATCGACCTGGTTGCAGAGCGCGACATCGAACATGCCGTCGCGATGCTGGTCAACATCGAGAAGACGGTGGTCGAGGGCGCTGGAGCAGCGGGCCTTGCCGCCATCCTGGCCCAGCCGGAGCGCTTTCGGGGTCGCAAGGTCGGCACCACCCTATGCGGCGGAAATATCGACACGCACCTGCTCGCCAACGTGCTGGTGCGCGAGCTGGTCCGCTGCGGTCGCATCGCGCGGTTGCGGATCGCCGCCCAGGACCGGCCGGGCGCGCTCGCCGCAATCACCGCCAAATTCCACGAGTGCGGAGTCAACATCATCGAAGTGAACCATCACCGCATCTTCACGCGCCTTCCGGCAAAGGACACGGTGATCGAGGTGGAATGCGAAGCGCGCGACTCCCAGGCGATCGAAACGCTGATCAAGCGGCTGGAAGGGGCCGGTTTCAACGTCGAGCGCGCCGAACTCGACTAGATCAGCTCAATATTTACCCTGAATCGTCCTCTCTCGGGACAGCTAGCTACGTTAACCCTCTTTTGCGGGCTCCAACCCCTTTTCATCCGCGTTAGTTGAGCGCATTAAGACTTTCGTAACCATTGCGGAGGGCCCGTCGGGGTGAGCGCACCATTTCGCTTCCCGAAGTTCTTTGTGACCAACCCGTCGCCATGCCCCTATCTTGCGGGGAAGGTCGAGCGGAAGGTGTTCACGGAGCTGAACGGCCGGAACGCTGCCGAACTCAACGAGGCATTGGGGCGGATCGGGTTCCGCCGCTCTCAATCGGTCGCATACCGTCCGAGCTGCGTCGACTGTTCCGCCTGCGTCTCGGTCCGGGTGGTCTCCGACGAGTTCACGCCCAATGCGACGCAGCGGAAAATGCTGCGCCGTCATGCCGACCTGGAGGTCAATGCCTGCCGGCCGTGGGCCACCGACGAACAATATGCGCTGCTTCGTCACTATCTGTCTGCTCGTCATCCGGGCGGCGGAATGGCCGAGATGGACGAGCAGGATTATGCCGACATGATCGAGCAGACGCCCGTCCGCACCTATGTCATCGAATATCGCGAGCCGTCGGTCGACGGGAAACCGGGCAAGCTGGTGGGCGCATGCCTTTCCGACCAGCAGGGCGACGGCCTTAGCATGATCTACAGCTTCTACGACGTGGGCGAGGGAGCCAGGAAGGGCCTCGGCACCTACATCATCCTCGACCATATCGTCCGCGCGTCGCGCGCCGGATTGCCGTACGTTTACCTGGGCTATTGGGTCGAGGGTTCGGAGCGCATGGCCTACAAGGCGAGCTTCCGGCCGATGGAGCGGCTGGGCCGCGACGGCTGGCGGCGGATGGACGCTCCAGAGGCGCTGCCCGAACCGCTCATTGCCGATCAATTGCCGGCCCGCACCCCGAAGCGCATCCTGGTCGACGCTTAAAGCAAAACGGCGGAGCGTTTCCGCTCCGCCGTGCCCACTCCCCGTGGAAAAATCTTAGGCGGCGACCTCGGTCGCGCCGCCCTCCGCCTCAGCATCGCGCAGCACATAGCCGCGGCCCCAGACGGTCTCGATATAATTGTCCCCGCCGCAGGCGAGGCTCAGCTTCTTGCGAAGCTTGCAGATGAACACGTCGATGATCTTGAGCTCCGGCTCGTCCATGCCGCCGTAAAGGTGGTTCAGGAACATTTCCTTGGTGAGCGTCGTGCCCTTGCGAAGCGACAACAGCTCCAGCATCGCATATTCCTTGCCGGTCAGATGGACCCGGGCGCCGTCGACCTCGACGGTCTTGGCATCGAGATTCACGGCCAGCTTGCCGGTACGGATGACCGATTGCGAATGGCCCTTCGAGCGGCGGACGATCGCGTGGATTCGAGCAACTAGCTCATCGCGGTGGAACGGCTTGGTAACATAATCGTCGGCGCCGAAGCCCAGGGCCCGGACCTTCGAATCCATCTCGCCGATACCCGAAAGGATCAGCACCGGGGTCGAGACCTTGGCAGTGCGGAGCTTTTTCAGCACGTCATAGCCGTGCATGTCGGGCAGGTTGAGGTCGAGAAGGATAATGTCGTAATCGTAGAGCTTGCCTAGATCGAGGCCTTCCTCGCCAAGATCCGTGGTGTAGACGTTGAAGCCTTCCGTACCCAGCATCAGCTCGATGCTTTTGGCGATGGTCGCTTCGTCTTCGATCAGCAGAACCCGCATCCTATATTCCCCTGGTTAGGCCGCCGATCAAAGGCGCAATGGTTGCGCTCTTTTAACGACGTCTAAGCGTCCATTAACCATGAGGTTTCTGAGCTTAAAAGGTTAATAGTGCGTAAAGCTTGGTAAATGGCGCGGGCCGTTGCAGCATTGCATCAGTCTGAATCACTATTGGAACTGTTCCATTTTTCGGGATCCGTCATGAGCGTATATGTAAATCTTGAAGACCGGATCCTGTTTGTCGACGGCGAGGCAATCGTGATCGACAAGCCCGACGGGCTGCCGGTCGATATGCCGAGAGCGGGAGGGGACAGCATCGAAGCTCGGATCGACGAGCTGAAACTGGGCTTCCAGCGGCCGCCCGTTCCGATGCATCGGATCGACCGCGATACGTCGGGCTGCTTGCTGTTCGCCCGAAACCCCCGTGCGGTGAAGCATTTCCAGCAGGCGTTCGAACGCGGCGACGTCACCAAGACCTATCTCGCGGTGCTCGACGGGATCGTCGCGGGGGAAGAGGGGACGATCGAGCTTCCGGTCGCCAAAATCTCGAGCGCAAAGGGTGGATGGCGAATGGTCGTCGACCGTGGCGGCAAGGCAGCCGCGACCCGCTGGCGCCGCATCGCAACCACCGACGATCAGACACTGGTCGAATTCCAGCCGCTGTCGGGCCGGACTCACCAAATAAGGGTGCACGCCGCGCGTGGGTTAGGAGCCGCGATTGTCGGCGATCCCGTCTACAGCCTGCCCGACGATGCCGAGATGGTCGGAATGACCCTGCCGGACAGCGGCATGCTGCTCCATTCGTGGCGGCTGGTCGTGCCGCGTGCGCCCAAGGATCCGATCGACGTCACAGCGCCGGTGCCCGATCGCTTTGGCCGATGGCTCGATTTCCTGTGAAGCCGGAAGAGATTATTTTGCCGGAAGAGGCGCTGAGCGAGCGCTTCCTCGCCGCCACCGGGCCGGGCGGCCAGAACGTCAACAAGGTTGCGACGGCGTGCCAGCTTCGGGTCGACGTCTTCAAGCTGGGTCTCAGCCCGGAAGCCTATGAGCGGCTGAAGGAGATTGCCGGAAGCCGAATGACGAGTTCGGGCGAACTGATCATCACCGCTAGAAATTATCGAACTCAGGAAGCCAATCGCGAAGATGCGCGTGCAAGGCTGGCAGAAATGATCGCCAAGGCCCATATCGTCCGCCGCAAGCGCAAGGCGACACGGCCGAGCCGGGCTGCCAAGGCGAAGCGGGTCGACCAGAAGAAGCAGCGCAGCGAGGTCAAGCGCGGGCGCGGGAAAGTGGACTATTGATGTACGACTTCAAGATCGAAGCAGCGGACAAGGCCACCCTCTATGCCGACCTCGCGTCGGCCTTGGAGGGGCTCGTCGCAGGCGAGCCGGACGGCATTGCCAATATGGCCAATGCGGCGGGCCTGATCTGGGAGACGCTGCCCGACATCAACTGGGTCGGTTTTTATCGAAACATCAACGATGAGCTCGTCCTTGGCCCGTTTCAGGGTCGACCGGCATGCATCCGGATTCCGTTTGGCACCGGCGTTTGCGGCGTTGCGGCGCAGACGCGGGAGGTGCAGCTGGTCGAGGATGTCCATGCCTTTCCGAGCCACATCGCCTGCGACAGCGCGTCGAAAAGCGAAATCGTCGTGCCGCTGATCCGCGATGGGGAGCTGCTCGGCGTTCTCGACATCGACAGCCCGAAACATGCGCGGTTCGACGCCGAGGATGAGGCCGGCGTTGTCCGTCTCGCCGAAATCATGACGAAGGCGATTTAGCTCAGCGTCTCCAATTGATCGTCGCTCAGGCTGCCCGGGATGATCATCACCGGCACTGGAAGCTTGCCGGAATCATTACCGGTAAAATGAGCAACCAGAGGCCCCGGCTTGCCGGATGGCGCGGCGCCGAGAACCAGCGCAGCAATGTCCTCACGGGTCCCGATATGGGCGCGGACCGCCGCAACCGGATCGCCCTGCCGGACGATGATTTCCGGCTTGATGCCCGCCGAGTTCATGATCTCGCCCACGGCGGCGGCGACCACCCCTTCGATACGGAGCCTCTGTTCCTCCTCGATGGCGGCCTGGACCCCGCCCCATTGAACGAAGTCCTGCGGCTCGACCACAGCGAGAACATCCACTTCCCCGTCCGTTTTCGATGCCCGACGGGCAGCGAAGCGTAGCGCCACGCGAGCCTCCGGGCTGTCGTCGATCACGACCAGATAGGTCCGGGCCATCCCTGTACTCCCCGGCGCGGAGGCTGCGGCAACTCCTGCGGCCAAGCAAGCTTATTCGACTTGACCCGCCCACCGCTTTGGCCTTTGTGCCGAGCGAGTCCTGACAAGAAGCCCGAGAGAGCCCATGTCCATCGAACTGAAGATGCCCGCCCTGTCGCCGACGATGGAGGAGGGGACGCTCGCTAAGTGGCTGGTCAAGGAAGGGGACACGGTCGCGTCGGGCGACATCCTCGCCGAAATCGAGACCGACAAGGCGACCATGGAGTTCGAGGCGGTCGACGAGGGCAAGATCGCGAAGATTTTGATTCCCGAAGGCTCGGACGGGGTGAAGGTGGGGACGCCGATCGCGATCCTCGCCGGTGAGGGCGAGGATGTCTCCAAGGCCGCTGCTCCGCCCCCCAAGGCCGAAGCTGCGCCCCCGCCAAAGGTTGAAGAGCCGAAGGTCGAAGCTGCCCCGCCACCAAAGGGCGGTGGCGAAACCCCGCCGGCACCATCGGCCCCGGCCGCGGCCAAACCCAGGGCCGACAGCGGGGATCGGATCAAGGCCTCGCCACTGGCGCGCCGACTGGCCGAGGCGCAGGGCATCGACCTGTCTACACTGAAGGGTTCGGGACCTGCCGGCCGGATCGTTCGCGCCGACCTGGGAGCCGCCGCGGGTGGCGCCATGGCTGCACCGGCGCCATCGGCGACTGCACCGGCACCTGCTGCGGCCCATGTCGAGCCGCTTGAGATCCCGCACGAGGCGATCAAGCTTTCCAACATGCGAAAGACGATCGCGCGCCGCCTGACGGAATCGAAACAGCAGATTCCGCACATCTACCTGACGCTCGACGCCAACCTCGACGCGCTGCTCAAGCTACGCTCCGAGCTCAATGCCGGGCTCGAGAAGCGGGGAGTCAAGCTTTCGGTCAACGACATGCTGATCAAGGCTCTGGCGCTAGCGCTGATTGAGGTGCCGGAATGCAATGTCAGCTTCGCCGGCGACCAGCTGATCAAATATAGCCGGGCGGACATTTCGGTAGCGGTCAGCATCCCCGGCGGCCTGATCACACCGATTATCGTCGACGCCAGCAGCAAGGCGATTTCGGCGATCAGCAAGGAAATGGCCGACCTCGCGGCCCGCGCCAAGGAAGGGAAGCTGCAGCCGCAAGAGTATCAGGGCGGAACCGCGTCCTTGAGTAACATGGGCATGTTCGGGATCAAGCATTTCGAGGCGGTGATCAATCCACCACAGGCGATGATCATGGCGATCGGAGCGGGCGAAAAACGCCCCTATGTGATCGATGATAGTCTTCAAATCGCGACGGTGATGAGCGCCACCGGCAGCTTCGACCACCGCGCGATCGACGGAGCCGACGGTGCGCGGCTGATGAAGGTCTTCAAGGAGCTGGTCGAAAGCCCGCTCGGCCTGGTGGCCTGAGATGAAGTGGCTGCCGGCCCTGTTCATGGGCGCAATCCTGGCCTTCGTCTTGCCGCTGTTCTTCGGAGGCCAAGGCGGCGTCTGGATGAACAGCTGGGCGAAATGGGGAACCATTCGCCCGATTGCCGGGTCGCCCGGAATGCTGTTTTCGATCCCGCTTTTCCTGGGCTCCGCAGTAGCTCTCCGGTTGTTCTTCAACTGGCATAGCCGCTGAGTGGGCGGAATGCCTGACCGCACTCCCCTGATCCGAGTCAAGGAGCTGGTCGAAGGTCCGCTGGGGCTGGTGATTTGAAGTATTTGCGCCGCCGCAGTCCAGCAGTCGTTGCAATATTCGCCGCGGCGATTGCATCGTCGCTGCTCACCTTCGTCATCTTGATCGTGACGGGATGGATCGGACTGCCGTCGGGACCGGACGTGCCGCTGCAAATCGCTGTTTTTCTCTCCATCGTTTTCATCTGGGCGCCTGCTTTCGCGCTAGTGCCTGCCGGCATTCTTGGGTTCGTGTTGGAGCGTCCACTGTCCCGCTGGCTCATTGGCCGCCGCCAGGGGGGATTCGTCGAACATTTGATAGTCGTAATAGCCGCTGCCCTTATTCTGTGGTTGCTGCTTCGTGTCATCGTGGTCCTGATGGGTCCGCAAACACAGCTGATCGATCTGCCCAGCCTAATAGTGTTCGCAATTGTCGGGCTATGCTCAGCGTTATCCTGGTGGTTTCTTGTGGTCCTGCCGGGGAGGCGCTCGTGACCCGAGTTCCTCTCATCCGCGTCACCGCCATGCCGTCCGACACCAATCCCTACGGCGGCGTGTTCGGGGGCTGGCTGATGGGTCAGATGGGTCTCGCCTGCGGCAGCTTCGCTTCGCGCCACACCGGCGGCAAGGCGGTTGTGGTCGCGGCGGACCATTTGACCTTCACCGGAGCCATGGCGGTCGGCGACGAACTCAGCATCTATGTCGATCTGAAGCGGCAGGGACGGACGTCGATGACGCTCGAAGCTCACGCGATCGCGCGGCAACGCGACGGAAGCCAGGAGTTTGAAGTGGCAACGGGCGAATTCACCTTCGTTGCACTCGATGAACATGACAAGCCGCGGGAGATTGCGGCGAAAGAGGAAAACAATGGCTGATAGTTACGACCTGATCGTCCTCGGCTCCGGACCCGGCGGCTATGTCGCTGCGATCCGCGCCGCGCAGCTCGGCCTCAAGACCGCAATCGTCGAGCGCGAGAATTTGGGCGGCATCTGTTTGAACTGGGGCTGCATCCCGACCAAGGCGCTGCTGCGTTCGGGCGAGATGCTTCATCATATGCGGCACGCCGACAGCTTCGGCCTGGTCGCCGGCGAAGTGAAGCCAGACCTTGGCAAGATCATCGCCCGCAGCCGCGCCGTCGCCAAGCAATTGAACCAGGGCGTCACGCACCTGATGAAGAAGAACAAGATCGCCGTGCACATGGGCGAGGGCACGCTGACCGGACCGACCAGCCTGACGGTCAAAGGCGAGAAGGGGGAAGAGAAGCTAACCGCCAAGCACATTATCGTCGCCACCGGCGCGCGGGCGAGGGATCTGCCGTTCGCCCCGGCCGACGGCAAGCGGGTGTGGACTTATCGCCACGCGATGACCCCGCCGGAGATGCCGAGCAAGCTGCTGGTGATCGGCTCGGGCGCGATCGGCATCGAGTTCGCCAGCTTCTACAGCGACATGGGCGCCGAAGTTACCGTGGTCGAGATGCTCGACCGAGTCGTACCGGTCGAGGATGCCGATGTCTCCGCGTTCCTCGAGAAATCGCTGACCAAGCAGGGCATGACCATCCGCACCGGCGC
>DASTVY010000011.1:0-3110 GCA_035758865.1 Sphingomicrobium sp.
CAATCTTTCGGTTGCGCAATGTCGAGAGCGATATCGGCAGCGGCAGCTTCGGCATCGAAACGATTACGAAGGTCGGCTACCGCCTCATCGCCCGGGCAAATCCCGGTGAGGTTCGCGGAAACAGCCCCAAGCCGGTCGGGACGCGCATCAGCCGCAGGACCGTCATCGGCGCTACGGCGGCCGCCGCAACGGGAGTCGCCGCCGGGGCCCTGCTCTGGCAAAGACCCTGGCTGCATCGGCCCGATCCGGAAGCGGTCGAGCTCGTTCGCCGAGGCGACCTGGCCCAGCGCGCAAGCAGGCCCGATCAAACCCGCCAGGCGGTGACCTATTTCGAGCGGGCGGTTCGCGTCGATCCGAAATATGGCGCAGCGTGGGGCATGCTTGCGCTGTCCTACACGCACAGCCTCGATGGTTTCAGCGAGGCTCAGATGGCCGGTCTTCCGGGGCGCATCCGGTCCGCTGCGGCGCAGGCGCTGGAACTCGACCCGGACAATCCTGACGCACAGCTCGCGCTCGCCTGCATCCCCCCTTACTTCCGTAATTGGGCGCAGATGGAACCCGAGCTGCGGCGCATCCGCGAACGCTATCCGGATCATTGGCTCGCGAACGGCCGCCTGGCGATCCTCTATTATCAGGTCGGGCGGCTCCTCGATGGCGCCGCCCTTCACCAAGGCGTCATCGCGAGGGATCCCATGATCCCGGGACCCTATGCATTCGCTGCGTCCGCGCTTTCCAGCGCCGGTCGGATTCAGGATGCCGACGCCTTGTTTCGCGAAGCGGCGGATCGATGGCCCGCCAATCCATTCATCTGGTATGCAAGGTACGATCATTTGCTTTTCAGCGGTCGTCCAGGCTCCGCCGTTGCTCTCGTGATGGACCCCGAGGCTCGCCCGTCCGGAACCGGAGACGAGGAGGTCGAGTCGCTCCTGAAGCTCGCCCAGGCACTGGATGACGGGCAATCCGAGCGCCTCGAAGCAGTTGTCCGGAATCTGGTCGAAATGTCCGAGGGAGACGTCAGGGCAGTGCCGTTTTCGGCCCGGGTCTTCTCCCTCCTGGGACAGGTTGATCTCGCATTCGATGCAATGGACCGATACCTTTTTGATCGCGGGTCATTCGGGCGGGCATCGCCGATCGGGCCGATGACTCGGCGCTACACCGATTTTCTCTTCGCCCGGCCGATGGCCGCCGTCCGGGCGGACAGCAGGTTTGCCCAGTTGACCCAAGATCTTGGGCTGGCCGGCTATTGGCGCGCCCGTGGAATGGAGGCGCCTGCCTTTTCATCCTGAGCGAGAGGAAATCAGCCTTTCGCCGGTGAATCATCAGGCGTTCCCCATATCTGACGCGAGCGCATCGGCATCATTCTCCACCCATCCTGATCGAGATGGGAGAATGTCATGCGGCTTTTGTACAGGCTTGTTGCGACGACCGCTCTTCTGGCGATGGCCGGCTCGGCATCGGCCACGGTTGTCGATCCTGCAGGCGATCTGCTCGCCACCTACACCGGTCCGGTGTCGGCGGACATCGACATCCGAAGCGGCGATGTCGCCTTCGACGGCACATCATTCCTCTTCACGGCGACAGTTGCAGGCAACATCGACGCGACGCCGGGGCAGCTTTATGCCTGGGGGATCAATCGCGGGGCAGGGACGCCGCGCCTTGATCTGTTAAGAGACCCCGACATCGCGCCCGGCATCCTGTTCGATGCGGTCCTGGTGATGTTGCCGAACGGGCTTTTGTCGGTTGTCACCATTCCTGCCGCGGGACTGCCGACGGCCACGAACTTCGCCGGTGGAACCACCATTTCGGGAAACACTCTCTCGGCAAGCGTGCCGCTATCCCTGTTGTTCTCGACTGGCTTCACGCCCGACAATTACACCTTCGGCTTCTGGTCCCGCATGCGCGTCGACCCCACCGTTGACGGCACCAACAATGAGATCGCCGATTTCCTCCAGGGCTCCGGCGCGTTGAACGCGCGCGCGGTTCCCGAGCCCGGAACATGGCTGACCATGCTCCTCGGCTTCGCATTCGTGGGCGGCGTCATCCGATCGTCGAAGCGACGCAATCGAGCACTGAGCACTCGAACTGCGTAGGCCGAAACGACAAGGCCCGGCCAGATCTCCCCGGCCGGGCCTTTATTGTCGTGGCTCGGGGGTCAGCCCTGCTTGCGACCCGGCACGGTGATCTTCACCGTCTTGCCGTTCTCACCCGGGAAGTTGGTGAACATTGCCTCGATGAGGTTCGGCACGAGCGTTCCGAGCTCGTCGGTCTGCGACCTCGCCATTGCGTGGCCTTCGAAGAGCGGCGCGTGGTCGACGCGGCGGACGATGTTCACGTCCAACTGGCTCTTGAAAACCGTGTACTGGCGGATGGGGTCCGGGCCGTAACCGGCGTAAGGCGAGTTATACCAGAACGGATCGTCCCAGCCGTAGTAGAAGGGCGAACGATAGCCGTAATAGCCGTACCGCGAATAATACGGACGGCCGAAGTAGCCGCCGTAGAACGGGTCGTAATAGCCGCGATAGAAGGGGCTGTAGTAACGCGACCGGGCGAAGGGATCGACGCTGACTTCCGTCGTGCCCTCATCCACACCATAGCCGATCTTGATCAGCATATCGGCCTGGGCGGTGCTGGCTGCCTGACGGTAGCCATGCGCCGTCATCTGCTGGGAGACCAGCCCGGCGTAGCGGTTGAACTCCAGCCCCCGCATGAAGCCATCGGCCGGAACCACGTAAAAGCTCTGTCCTTGCGGAATGGCGACGGAATAGCGCGTGACTCTGGTGGGTAGGCTCGTCGCGCAGGCGGACAGACCAAGGGCCGCAACGCCCAACACGGCGGCGGCCGCGAACTTACGAATACGCATAAACACCTCGATTTCCCGAAAACCCCGTGGGCTCGGTATCTTACAGCAACTGTGGTGCTTAACTCTCGATGAAGCGAGTTGTTACCGCGACAGGCCGACGGCGTTGTAGGCATCGCGGAGGACGGGTGCGCCGAGCTCCGCCGCTCGGGCCGAACCTGCTGCCAAGAGGCGGTCAAGCTCAGCCGGATCGTTGCGCAGTTCCTCGAGGCGAGCGCGGAGCGGGTGCAGAAGGGCGACCAAGGCGTCGGCA
>DASTVY010000122.1:0-2745 GCA_035758865.1 Sphingomicrobium sp.
AAGGTCGCCACGACCTTGGGCCTGGCCTGCGCGAGGGCGGGCAGCACCGCGAACGGCGGCGCGGCCGCCAGGAAATGGCGTCTGAGCATCATCACAAATGTTATATTATAACGGGAAGTCGAGCCAGCGCGGCGTGTGGCCGGTGGCCGCGAAGAAACGCAGCAGGTCGGCCGGGGTCAGGGCCGTGGTCATGGTGTTGACCAGGGGATGGGCGTTGACCGGGCCGCCGTCGGCCACGCCGCGATCGAGCACCAGCCGCACGGCGCGGGCCTCGTCGTTGACCAGGGAGAGCGGCGTCACCGAGCCCGGCTCGACACCGAGGTAGCGTTTCAGGCGATCGGCACTGCCGAAGGAGAGGCGGCCGGCGCCCAAGACCTCGCCGAGGCGTTTCAGGTCGATGGCGCGATCTTCCAGCGCCACGACCAGCCACATCTCCTCCTTCTTGTTGCGCAGGAAGAGGTTCTTGATGTGATGGCCGGGCAGGTTGCCGCGCAGCGCCTTGGCTTCCTCGACGGTGAAGACCGGCGGATGCTCGACGGTGCGATGGGCGATGCCCAGTTGATCGAGGCGGGCGAAGAGTTGTTGCGGGTCGAGCATCGGGCTACACCGATTCGGATGAAGGGGGTCTCATGAAAGGCATCGTTCTGTCCGGCGGCAGCGGCACGCGGCTTTACCCGATGACCCGGGCGGCCAACAAGCAGCTCCTGCCGGTCTACAACAAGCCGATGGTCTATTACCCGCTGACCACGCTGATGCTGGCGGGTTGCCGCGAGATCCTGCTGGTCGTCAATCCGGCCGACGAGGAGTCCTATCGCCGCCTGTTCGGCGACGGCAAGCAGTGGGGCCTCGACATCCGCTACGCGGTGCAGCCCAAGCCCGGCGGCATCGCCGAGGTCTTCATCGTCGGCCGCGAGTTCGTCGGCAACGATCGTGTCGGCCTGATCCTGGGCGACAACCTGTTCTACGGCGATTCGCTGCCGGCGGTGGCCGAGCGCGGCGCCAAGGGCAGCGGCGCGGTGGTCTACGCCTACTGGGTGAGCGATCCGGCGGCCTACGGCGTGGTCGAGTTCGATGCCGCGGACCGGCCGATCTCGATCGTCGAGAAGCCGAAGGAGCCCAAGTCGAACTGGGCGGTGACCGGTCTTTATTTCTACGATGCCGATGTTTGCGACGTCGCCGCGCACATTCCGCGCTCGGCGCGCGGCGAGCTCGAGATCAGCGACGTCAACGCGCACTACCTCAAGCAGGGGCGGCTTACCGTCGAGAAGCTGGGCCGCGGCTATGCCTGGCTCGACACCGGCTCGCCGTCGAGCCTGCTGCGCGCCGCCCAGTTCGTCGAGACGGTCGAGGACCGCCAGGGCTTGCAGATCGGCAGTCCGGAGGAGGTGGCCTGGCGCAAGGGCTATATCGACGACAGCGGCATGGAAAAGCTGATCCAGCCCATCCGCGAGACCGAATACGGCAAGTATCTGCAGCGGTTGCTGGCACGGGGGTGAGGCCCCGGGGGCGGACTTGCAAAGGGCCCCGAAAACCCGTATCAACGCCGCCTTCCGGCACCTACCCGGCCGGACATGGAGCGCGGGCGTAGCTCAGGGGTAGAGCACGACCTTGCCAAGGTCGGGGTCGAGGGTTCGAATCCCTTCGCCCGCTCCAATTTTCTTCAAGTCGATCGCCAAGGGTTGACCTCTACGCAGGTGTATTGGGGCGCATTCGGTCGATTGCCTTGAAGGCACGCCGGGCGTGATCCAGCAGCTCGCCGTCGGTGGGATGGTCCATGGTGTCAGTGCCGACCAGACTGGCTCTGAGCGATGGCAGATGTCTGTCGACGTGCTTGAGCAGTTCCTGCTTGGCTACGGACGGGCCGACCAGCAGCCATTCGCTGATGCCCTGCAAGGCCTCTTCGATGTGCTTGAAGAAGCTCGCGTCGAGTGACATGTGTCCCGACCCGATCACGCCTGCCTTGTGGTGAACCTTGCGGAAAGGGTTGTGCGCCTTGATGTGCTCGCTTTCCACGTCGGCCGCATTGAATCGGAAGATACGGGCCTCCTTGGAGTCCATCCAGACGATTGCATGACTATGGCTCATTTGCGCTCCGTCGAATTGATGGCAGCAGATTCGCTGTCTTTCGCCGATTGCGGATTGATGCAGGTCAAGCTCTCCTCAAGAAGGGACCCAGCCGCCGGCGGCATACGTAAAAGCCCTTAGGTCAATACCTGAATGGTGGACTGCCGATCGAAGGGCTACTCGGAAGTGTATCAGAAGCTTTCGAATGAGATGGCAATGCAGGCGAACCGCGCTTGGAATTCCGACTGGAAGGTCGCAGCAGCGACTGCAGGTTTCGTCTTCTTTGCCATCTTGGCCAGTGGTGCCGCCGTGCTCGGAGTGGCCAGAACGGTTTGGCTCGATCCGATTTTCGGGCGCGACGCGGCGGTCGCGATCGAACTGACAATCATCCTGCCGTTTGCCTGGTACGCCAGCATCGTGGTGGTTAAGGGCATGCAGCTTTCGCTCGAGTGGCAAGCGGCGGTTATCATGGCCGTTACGACATTTCTTCTGCTTATGGGCGCCTATGTCGCTCTCGCCGCTGCGGCTTTCGCGGAAGCTGACCCGGTGACAAACGGTTCATTGGGGCTCGGCATCGCCGTCCAAGCCTTGGTCTCCGTTTTCCCGTTGGCATCGCGTCGTGTCATACGGACGTCTTCAACGACCTTGTAATCCAGACAGGTGTCCCTTTGATGTGCGGCT
>DASTVY010000125.1:0-4737 GCA_035758865.1 Sphingomicrobium sp.
CGTGACGATCGCCACAGCGAGCCGCCAGGGGAGCGCGGGGTCGACGAAACCGCTGCCGGCTGCGGCCGCGTAATCGAGCCCGCTCGCAATTCCGAAGAGCAGTACCAGCCCAACAATCGGAACGTTACGGTTGTTGGCCGCAATCACTTCGCGTGCGGCGACGGCTGCCAGAAGCAGATAGAAGCCGACATCGATAATCGCTGCAATCGCCAGCCCCACCGTTCCAGAAAACAAAACGGCCAAGCGTCCGGCCAACCACAGACCGAACAGGCTTGCCAGTGGCGGACCGGCGATTGGCAGCCGCCCGGTCCAATTGGGTATGGCGGTCAGCAGGAAGCCCGCGATTACTGCGCCGACGAAGCCGAACAACATTTCATGCCGGTGCCAGGCGAGTGCGTCGAATGCCGACGGCAAAGTAATTTGTCCGGCGAGTGCAGTCAGCCACAGCGCCAGTGCCGCCACCGCCCATAGTGCTCCGCCGAGGAAGAACGGCCTGAATCCGCCCCTGAGGATCGGCGGAGCGTCGGCCATTCGCTTGCGCCGCAGCGCAAGCATTTTTTCGCCGCGGGTTTGCATTGCTGTCTCCATACTTGCCGGCCCTCGCATGGACATGCGCTTGTGTCTTGATCCAAATCATCTGGCCGCTCCCGCGCCCTCGATAGCCAATTGCCAGACTTTGACGCCTCCGACAGCTGGCATTCAGGAAAGGAAATCTGGTGCGTTACGAACCGGACACATTTGAACGCGGTGCCGGTGCTGTTGACGTTTGCAGTTCTCACAATGGGGCTGATCGTCGCGCTTACCTGATTGGCAACAGTCCTCACGAGGTATGCGCTAGGCTCGGCGTCTGGCGATGCCGCGCCAAGCTGGCGTGCGCTGAGCGGTTTTGGCCGGCCGCACCTCTTAATCAGCGGGTCCTAGGTTCGAGCCCTAGTGCGTCCACCACCTTCTCTTTTCGCTTGATCTTGGTCTCGCCAATCTGTTCGGTTGCGGAGACCAGGAAAATATGTCGAAATCGCCAGCCGAGTTACTGTTAGAGCGAGAAACCCGCGTTTCCTATGGCCCGGTTCCCGACCGGCTGTTCGACCAGCCGCTTGGGCCAATGACCTGGCAGATGCTGGAAAATCAGTTCCTCCTGCGGGGCGAAGGCGATCATTATTTCTTCTATCGGCCTGGCGAGGGAGTGACGGTTTATCGCGGCAGCGATGCCGACGTCAGCGAGGAATCACTGTGGCTCAACGGCACGGTCTACGCGGCCATCGCCAGCATGAACGGCCTGCTTCCGATCCACGCCTCCGCGGTTGCGTTCGATGGCAAGGTATTCGCCTTCACCGGCGCGGCCGGAGCCGGCAAGTCCACGCTGGTCGCGGCCCTCGGCCGGCACGGACTTCCGATGTTCTGTGACGACACGCTGGTGCTCGACCTCTCCGACCCGGAGAAGGTTATGTGCTTGCCGGGTCATAAGCGCCTGAAGCTCAGGCCTGACACCTTCGAGCTGACAGGCGCCCTCCGCGAAGAGAAAGTGTCGCAGACCCATGACAAATATTACGCCATCCCTGCTGGCGGCACGGTCAGAGAGGCGCTGCCGATTGCCGAGCTGATCTTCCTGGAAGATGGGGCCAGGCCGCGGATAGCGCCCATGTCCGGTTCGGAACGTTTCGCAAGGATGCAGGACGACCACCAGACTGCTTGGCTGTTCGAGGCTGCTCGCCGGTTCGACCGTGCGGAACAGTTTGCCCATCGAGCACGTCTGGCAAAGCAGATTGCGATGGCGCGCTTCATTCGCCCCTGCATTGCAGAACGGTTCGAGGAAGGAGTTTCGGTTGCCGCCGACTATGTCAAACGCGGTCTTGGGTGATCCATGACGACATTTGCCAAACGGGCCGACCGCTTCTCCGAAACGGATATCGATCAAGAGATTGTCGTCATGCGGCTGGACAATGGAGAGTTTTTTTCCCTGGAGGGAACCGCGGCTGCGACATGGCGCCTGATCGACGGGACTCGCGATCGTGCCGCATTGATTGAGGCCCTGGCCACGGAATATGGCACGGATCGCTCCGAGATCGCTGCAGATGTCGACGATTTCCTCGCACAGCTGAAGGAGCTTGGCCTGATTGGCGCGGCCTGACCGGTGGAGATCGCGGCTACGCACCGCGACGGCCATGGCCGCAATTTGCTGGGCCCGGCTGGTCGTAGCCACCCTTCCCTTCAGTCGCTGGCGCACGACCCTCGGCCGGACGGCGAAGAATGGGTCTGCCAATATCGCCAGTGGGGAAGCACGCCGGCTTGCGGCACATGTCGATTGGGCGGCACGACTGCTGCCATTTCCGACCAAGTGCCTGCCGCGCGCCATGGCGCTAAGCTGGATCCTGCGTTCGAAGCATATCGGTCACTGCGTCGTTTTCGCCGTCCGGCCTCCCGAGCAGCGAAGCGCCGACGACCAACTCCATGCCTGGGTTGAGATCGCCGGCGAGAGGATTTTGGGCGATTTGCCAGGGACTTGGGTCGAAACGTTGCGAATGGGAGACGGGTGACCCCAAGGGAGTCGGCGATGCGAATGCAGGTTGCTTGCAACTCCCCGTTAAGTTGCGCATTAATAAGTCAGTTCCAGGAAGCACGTGCCACCTCAGTGGGAGCTCGGTATGAAACAGAAGACAGTTAGGCCAGGCTGGTCGAAGCCGGCGATCACGCGGCTGGGCACGATTCGGGATGTTGCCGGTGCGCAGACCCCGATTGCTCAGGCGGGCAACACCAAGAGCTGAGTTTGCTTTTGCGTTCCCAATGTGATCGCAAATCAATTGCCAATTTTGACCTTCCAGCCTCAGTGCCGGGTCACTAATGCTCGCTCTTGCCTGGCCGTGGGGCCGACCAGATAACCATGGCTCACGCGAGCTTTCCAAACGCCTAGCTTCGTCGTTGTGCGCCGGGATCGGCGGCCATGCCGGCTCGGCCGAGGTGGAAGGCCTGAATTTCGCTTACCGGGAACTTCAGTCGTCGCCGGCGTTAAGCCGGGCTTGGCGGCCGGCCAGTCTGCCCAACGGTGAAATTGCTGTCTTTCATGGCTATATCGACAACGCGGCGAAGATCGCGACCGAGTTGGGTACGAATGCAACGAATCTTGCTCAACTCTATGGCCTGGCCGTCGAGCGATGGGGTGATCAAGCCGACCTCCGGATCATCGGGGAATATTGCGCAATCATCGCCTACCCTGCGACTGGATCGTTGCGTCTATCGCGAAGCCCGCTGAGGGCACCGCCACTCCATTATTACCAGGATGACGAGCAAGTCGCGGCGGCGTCCGTGCCGCGTGCGCTGTTCGCGGCGGGAGTTGAACAAAGGCTCAACGAAAGCCGGCTTGCCGACAGCGCGCTGATCAATTTCAGCGACCAAGAGGCGACCTACTTCGAAAATATCCGGAAAGTGCCTACCGGGCACATTGTCGAATTGCAGCGCGGAGTTCATCGAGTCCTTCGCCAATATTATGACCTGTTCGCCGTGCCGAAGGTCCGCCTGGGGAGCGATGCGGAGTATATCGCGCGTGCGTCCGAACTTCTCGACGAGGGCGTGCGAGCATGTCTGGCGAATTTTCGAAGGCCGGGAACGACCCTTTCCGCAGGCCTCGACACGCCCCAAGTGGCAATCCGTGCGCTCGCTGCGCTACCGGATGACGAGAAATTGCCGAGCTTCACCTTCCACCCCGAGCCGGATTATGATGACCGGGTTCAGCAATATTTCCTCGGCAATGAGCGACCGCTCGTCGAAGCCTTCGCGGCAATGCATCCGCGCCTGGAGCCTCACTTCACCGCCAATGAAGGCTATGAACATGACTATCGCTGGCGCGATTTCTTTCACCTGATGGGCGCTGCCCCATCAGGCCTGTGCAACATGTATGTGTTCCACGGATTGCTGTCGGGCGCCGCACGTGAAGGCTGCGACGTTCTGCTTCTGGCCGAATGGGGCAATTACACTTTCAGCGACAAGGGCGAGTGGGGCTACGTCGAATATTTCCTGACGGGCAAATGGCGGCAACTCTGGCTGGCCCTATCGCGCATCGACAACGACGATCGCTCGGTGTTCGGACGATTTCTGGTGCGGTGCCTCCTCCCTCTGATGCCCGATTCCGTGTGGCGCGCGTTCAGGAGGCTGGCGAAACCAGGGGATCGCCCGTTCCTCGACATGATGCAGCCGCTTTCCGAAAAATATCGGGCTACGTCCGGAGCTCAGCGGCGTCTTCAACAGTCGGGGGTGTTCATCGAACGATACCAACCATGGAACCGGCGGCATGCCCAGAAATTGCTCTTCATGAACGGCGACGCTGACACGGCGGAGATCTACCAGGCATTCGAGCAGATGTACGGCGTCGCGCTGCGCGACCCAACCGCTTACCGACCGTTGGTCGAGTTCTGCTCCGGCCTCCCGGTCGAGATGTTCATGCGCGATGGACATATGCGCTGGCTGGCCAAGCAAATGGCGAAGGGGATCATGCCGGAGGAGCAACGCGCCAACCGCCTCAATGGACGGTGGGATTCCGACTGGCTCTTGCGCGTTCGGAGGCGCCAAGCCGATTATCTTGCCGAAATTGATCGCCTGGCCGGGGACGAGCGGATGGCGTCGATGCTCGACCTGCCACGATTGCGATCGGCGCTTGAAAAGTTGCCGGACGAAACCCCGCTCGACCCGCAGGAATATTACGGTGCCGAATTCGCCGTAGCCCGCGGCCTGCTTACGGCGCGGTTT
>DASTVY010000182.1:0-8296 GCA_035758865.1 Sphingomicrobium sp.
ATGCGCGGCGCTACCCCGGAACGGCACTGGTGGCGGCCTATTGCACGGATTTTCCCACGGTTTATGCCGGCCGGCCGTTTTCGAGGTGGCTGGGTTCAACGGCAGGAAATGCAGCAGCCCGTATCTGCTATGCCTACTGCGCGCGCCTCTATCGGCAGTTCGATACTGTCTTTGCGATGAGCGAAAATGGCGGTGCGGCAAAGCTCCGATCGCTCGGCGTGACGGAGGTCGATGTCGTGCCCTTGGGCGTCGAGCTCGGCCAGTTTTCGCCGGCGAAGCGGGATCCGAGCTTGCGATGGAGGCTCGGCCTGACGGACGATCAACCGCTTCTGGTCTACGCCGGCCGGTTGGATGCCGAAAAACGCCCCCAGGTGGTGGTCGAAGCTTTTCGCCGATTGCCTCAATCATTGGGAGCAGCACTTCTGCTGCTCGGTGACGGGCCATTGCGAGACCAGTTCGCCGGACGGGAGGATGAGCGTATTTTTGCGCCCGGCTATTGCGACGACCGAAGCGACCTGGCGGCCTGGCTGGCAAGTGCCGATCTTTACGTTTCGGGGATGGCCGACGAAACCTTCGGCATTTCCATCATCGAGGCGCAGGCTTCGGGCCTTCCGGTGGTCGGTGTTGCGGCCGGAGCGATGGTAGACCGAGTCCCGGACGGACTGGGACTGGTCGGCGAGGTCGACGACGCGGGCGTCATGACCGCAAACATTCTGGCCATACTCAATGGTGACAGGGCGGTAATGAGCGAAAGGGCGCGGGCGCATGCGCTCCAGTTCAGTTGGCATGAGAGCATGGATCGGCTGTTTGGTCAGGTTTATCGCAACGCATTGCGGCGCGCCTCGATCAGACAGGCCGAACTCCGCCATATCTCACGGTTGGTCGAAGCCTGATCCCCGGTTAAACGGGGGTTCAGCAGCCCTCGGACCATAGCGGGTCCCCGGACAAGGATATTCGAATGAACAGAGTGATGATCGCCCTGGCGTTGGCGACGAGTGCAGTACCTCCGGCTCTTGCCCAGGATCAGCCTGCCGAGTCCTCGGTCGAGGGCGATGATCCCGAGGCGCTTAAGCTCATCACCGATTGCGAAGCCCGCAAGTTCGAAACGGTGATCGAGCGCGAGGAGAATGGCGAGAAGCGAAGCTCCAAGGTCAAGCTGTGCGGCAAGAAGGGCCAGACAGACGCGGAATGGGTCGCCACGCTGAAAGACGCGGCGGCCAAAATTGAAGCCAATCCGAAGATGACGCAGTCGGCCAAGGATCAGCTTGGCTCAGCGCTCAAGGCGGAAATCGCCAAGGTTGAGGCTGGTGCGCCAAGAGAGCCGGCCGCCAGCGCCGCAGCCGAAGCGCCCATTCTAGCGCCGCCCGAACCGGTCAAGATCGTCCCCGCGCCGGTCGTGGCTTTAAAGGCGTCACCGCCGGGGCCTGTGCTGAAGCAGCCCCGGCTGACGATCCGCTGTCTTGCGCCGGGTGAAAAGGGCAACGGAAGCAGCTGCTCGACAATGGACCGCGCCACGCGCATCTCAGTCCTGGCTGATGGCGACCTCGGCAGCGGAACCAGCCTTCGCTTCTTGCGCCGCGGCGATGAGCGAGCGCAGCTTGCGCTTGCCCCGATGCGGCAGGGCGAGATCTTCCGGTCCAAGCTTCCGCCGGAGCTTTGCGCAGGCGTTGCAAGCACCAAGGTCGAGATCCAGGTGATGGGTTCAGGCAAGGTCGTCGACACGCTCGGGCCATATTCGTTGCGTTGCTAGGCTAAGCTTTATTGCCATGGACGCGCGGGTCGTGGCAGGAGCCCAAGCGTGGACGCGCCCTATGCCATCGTCGAGCGGCTTGAGGACGGAGTGGGCCGGTTGTTGGCGCGCAACCCGTCGCCCTTCACCTATTTCGGCACTCAAACATATCTGGTCGGCAACGACGAACTCGTCGTCATCGACCCAGGCCCCGACCTTCCTGAGCATGTCGAGGCAATCGTCAATGCGCTGGATGGGCGCAGCCTGGCGGCAATCGCATGTACCCACACCCATCGCGATCATTCGCCGGCAAGTCGGGCGTTGAAGGAAGCGACCGGAGCGCCGATCATCGGCTGCGCGCCATTGGTTCTCGAGAGTATCGGACCGCGCGCGGACGCTAGCTTCGACAAGGGCTATGCGCCGGACAAGGTGCTGGGCGACGGCGAGGCGATCGAGTTCGACGGCGGGAGGACGCTGACTGCGGTGGCGACGCCGGGCCACACCAGCAACCACCTTTGCTTTGCCTTCGGGGACGCCCTCTTCACCGGCGATCATATCATGGGCTGGTCGACAACCGTGGTCGTCCCCCCGGACGGCGATATGGGCGCCTATATGCAGAGTCTCGACCTGCTTCGGAAGCGTGGCGACCGGATCTTCTATCCGGCCCATGGTCCGGCGGTAACCAAGCCTGCGCAGCTGATCCGAGGGATGATCGGGCACCGTCTGCAGCGCGAACGGCAGATTTTGAAGCTGGTCGGGGAGCGCGAGCGTGACATCCCCGATATTGTTGCCAACGCCTATCCCGGGCTCGACCAAAGGCTGATCCCGGCGGCGGGCGGATCGGTGCTGGCGCACCTGTTGGACCTTCAAAAGCGCGGACTCGTTGAAGCAGGAGAAGGTGACACATGGAGCAAAGCGAAAGCCGCCTGAACAAGACCCTCGCGCTGGCAGCCGTCATGGTGGCGCTTGTCCTCGGCCTGTTCTTCGGCAGCGCGCTGGACATCGGCAGGAGGCTGTTCGGCGGTCCGGATCCCGAGACCGTCGCTTCCTCTGCGCTCCAGTCGATGCGGGCGCAGAACAGGCTGGTGCCATTTGTCGCGCGCTATGTTTCCGTGGTCAGCAGCCGGCAGGAGCGGCTCGGCGGACTGGTCAGCTCGGAGCGTACTCTGATCCTCCCCGGCGATGTGCGCTACGAACTCGACCTTGCGAAGCTTGGGCCGGAAGACGTCCAGTGGGACGCGTCGTCCAGCACCCTCAGCGTTGCGCTCCCCGAAATCGAGGTCGCCGGCCCGGAAGTCGATCTCGCGGCGGCGCGCGAATATGGCGAGAATGGCGTCTTGTCGGCAATCACCGATGCCGATCAATCGCTGGACCGCAATAACCGCGCCCGCGCCGTCGCCGATCTGCGCAAGCAGGCCGGTGCGCCCATGCCGATGCGGCTGGCGCGTGAGGCCGGCCGGCAGGCGGTCGAGCGAAGCTTCGCGCTGCCACTGCAGGCGGCCGGTTTCGACGATGCGAAAGTGGTCGCGCGTTATCCGACCGAAGGGTCGCCGGTGACGGAACCCCTTGACCGCAGCCGCAGCTATAACGATGTGCTTGAAGAGGCGCGGAGCAGATAAAGCGCGCCGCTGGCTTGAAGGACAAGTGACATGACCGCCCAGACCCAGAGCCTCAGGGGGCTCGATCTCCTGGCCGAGATCGCGCGCCTCAAGAAAGAGCGCAATGCGGTTATCCTGGCGCATTACTACCAAAAGCCCGAAATCCAGGACCTTGCTGACTTCGTCGGCGACAGCCTGGATTTGAGCCGCAAGGCTGCCGCGACCGATGCCGAAGTCATTGCCTTTTGCGGCGTGCGCTTCATGGCCGAGACGGCCAAGATCCTGTCGCCGGAGAAAATCGTCATCCTGCCCGACATGGATGCCGGTTGTTCACTGGAAGACAGTTGCCCGCCGGAACAGTTCAAGGCATTCCGCGAGGCGCACCCGGATCATATCGCGCTCACCTACATCAACTGTTCGGCGGCGGTGAAAGCCTTGAGCGACATCATCGTCACCTCGTCGTCTGCCGACGTCATTTTGAAGCAGATTCCCAAGGACCAGAAGATCATCTTCGGGCCCGATCGGCACCTCGGTGGCTACCTTGCGCGCAAAACCGGTCGCGACATGCTGCTGTGGCCGGGCATCTGCATCGTCCACCAGGCGTTCAGCGAAACCGAGCTTCTGAAGCTCAAGGCCGAGAATCCCGGTGCACCGGTCGCTGCGCATCCGGAATGCCCGCCGCACATCATCGACCACAGCGATCATGTCGGCTCAACCAAGTCGATCCTCGATTTCGCGATCCATTCGCCGAGCAAGACGATCCTGGTCGCTACCGAGCCGCATATCATTCACCAGATGGAGAAGGCGGCGCCCGACAAGACGTTCATCGGCGTCCCCGGCGGCGACGGCAACTGCAACTGCAACATGTGCCCCTACATGGCGCTTAACACGCTGGAGAAGCTGTACGTCGCGCTGCGCGACCTTCAGCCCAGGATCGACCTGTCAAACGAGGTGATGGAGCAGGCTCGCATACCGCTTGAGCGGATGCTGGACATGGCCGGCCGCACCGTTGGACAGGGCGACGTCGGAATGCCGAAGATTTCGGGCGACTAAGCGCCGAGCCTCGAGCACCCAAACGCATCGCTCGAATAGCATTACGCTATGACGGCGCCTGAGCTCGTTCGGGGTGCGAGCAAGAAGGCCATCAGGTAAAGTAGCCCGGTCAAGATCAGCAGGTTGTTATAGCCGCTGATCAAGGCTGCATATTCCAGGCAGCCCCCAACAAGTGCACCTAGCAAATTGATCGCAAATGCCGACTGGGAATTGGCCGATTCTTTGAAGCGTTTGGCGAAAGCGATGTTCGCAAGAAAGATCGGCAGGAATGCGAGGATTGTCGCGACGACCAGGCGGGGGCCGAAGGGAAGCGGGAGTAGCCACTCCGGACGAATGGCCCATGCGACGGCCAATGATGCCGCAATGCCCGCATAGACTACGGGTAATGGCGGCGTCCGAAGCCTTCGCGTCGTTTCGACTGCGGCGAGCACAATGACCAGGACGCCCGCAAACACCAAGGCATTGACGAACCAGGTCGTGCCGAACAGCAGCGCAAAGGTTGCGACGTTCTTGGTTTCCAGCAGCAGAAATGCTGCGCCCATGAAGAACAGGTCCGCATAGGGCTTCATGGCACGAAACGGGCCGCCAAGGGCGCGAACAGCGACCAACGAGGTCAGCAAAATTCCCGCGAGAGTAACGAGATAGAGCGGCGGAAAGGCATCTCCCCTGAAGTAAAGGAAGGGAGCGTCGTCCGTCGCCGGCGCAACCGCAAGCGAAGGGTTGGGCGACCAAATCGTAGCGCAATGTTGGTCGGCGGGTGTCATTCCAACGCTTACAACGGCTTGGGCGCCCGCATAGTTATCAAGACAAGGGGCGTGGCCGAAAACCGACGCTGCAGTACGGGCCAGTCGATCGATCAGCCAAGGCTCGCGATAATAATTATACATTGCAAAGGATCCGCCGGGCTTCAGGCGGTCGCGAACCGACTTCATCGCTTCTTCAGTGAACAGGAATGATTCCAGCCGAATTTGCGATGCTCCGCTCACCAGCGTCAGTGAATCAGGCAGCGCGAAGAGAATGAGGTCGTATTTTCGGCTGGTTCCCTCCAGAAATGCCCGGCCGTCGTTGACATGCGTCGTTACGCGAGGGTCGGAATAGGGCCGGTCCGGATTCTTCTCCCTGCCGATTTCAATAATTCGCGGGTCGATGTCGACCGCGTCCACTCTTTTCGCACCTTTACTGATTGCGATCGCCACATCCGAGCCGGAGCCGGCCCCGACAATCAGCACATCCTCGAGACGGTTCCGCGGAAAGCGCAAATACGGAGCCTCATAGATTCTCTCGGCCTGCTCGAGCTTCCATTTTGCCGGAGCCATGATCTGGTGCGGCACGCCATTGGCTTTGATGAGAAGCATGCCGGCACGCTCATCACCGATCGGGTGCGAGGTGATCTTGTAATATGGAGACCAACTTACATTCGGTCGCGTCGTTTCGACGGCAAGCAAGCTGACGAGTATCACCGCATAAGCAAAGGTCACCACGCGCCGCGACCGGTCGGACAAGATCAGATAGAGCGCAACCGCGATAATGCCCCAAACTAAAGACGGCGCCCTCAGCAGGCTCAGCGCAGCGAAAGCGATGATACCAAGTAGCGAGCCAATCAGGTCATAGCGATAGGCTGAAAGTGGGCTCAGGCGTCCGAAGCACCGCCCTACAACTTCGGCAGGCCCAGCCAAGATCACCGCGGCCAGAACGAAAACGACCGGCAGGGCCAACCACGCGGGCGGACCATTAACCTGGAGAGAAGTGAAATAGATGACGTCGGCGCCACTACGCTCGATCGTGACAGGAAAAGCCGTCACCCCGATGACCAGCAAGGTGAGCAATGGAAGTGAAACGGGCCAAATCGACCAGCCTTTACGGCTGATCAGGAAGCCGATCCCGATGCCCAGAAATGAACCCAGCAATACAAAATTGGAGAAGTAGGAAAGATGAACGACGTTCGCGCCCAGCCATCTTATCAGCGCCAGCTCGAGAAAGAGCATCAATCCGCTGGCCATGAGCAACCGGGTCGCGGCGTCGCGATTGTCGCCCGCTGCATGGTCGTCGGGGCTGGATAGAGCTAATGGCTCTTCGGTCAATCCACCTTCTGCAACCCTGCCGTCGGCAGGAACAGTTTCCACTTTATTCACAATCGCCCCCCGGAATTTGCATCATGCTACCATGAGCCGCGCACTTGAGAACCTCGTTTGTCGTTCTTTGCTGCGGCCAGTTCATCGATGCTGTCAGTTTTCAGGCGCTTGTTGTTCGAAAGCTGCAAATTGACTCCGAGTTAGACCGGGCGCAGCTTTGCGTTTGAGGGGCAATGGCCAGCATATTCCTTAGCTATGCGCGCGAAAACCGCGACTGGGCCGAGAAGCTTGCACACGTGCTCGAAGCGGCCGGGCATGATGTCTGGTGGGACCGCCACCTGGACGGCGGCGAGGAATTCTCGGCCGAAATCGAGGCGGCGCTCGACAAATCCGATGTCGTGGTCGTCGCATGGTCACAGGAATCGGTGAAGTCGCGGTGGGTGCGGGACGAAGCCAATGTCGGCTGCGAGTCCGGCACGCTCGTTCCGGTCAGCATCGACGGTTCATTGCCCCCGATGGGCTTCCGCCAGTTTCACACGCTCGATTTGGCTGGCTGGAAGGCGGCGAAGCGCGACGAACGTACGTCCGAACTGCTTCGTTCGGTTGACCGGCGTCTGCGAGCTAAGGAGGAAATTGAGCCGGCTGCACCGAAGACCAAGCCGCAGCGCCGGATTTCGCTTCCTAAGGGCAAGCTTGTTTGGGCGGCGGTGCTTTTGCTCTTGGTTGCCGTGGGTGGCGTCTTGATATTCCAGAAGCTCAATGCGCCGGATGAACCGCTGAAGCCGACGATCGCGCTGTTGCCCTTCACCACGACTTCGCCGGATCCCGAGTTGCGCCAAGTAGCTTCGCAGACTCGCGATTCCATCGCCCACACATTCTCGGAGAGCGGCGTTCCCCTGCGGCTGATGAACGCGCCTCCGGACGATGGTGGCCCGGCGGTCGATTTCCTGATCTCCGGCGACGTGAGCAGGAAGGGAGATACAGTGCTAGCGACGGTGCGCCTGGACGAAGCGGCGCACGGTGTGACGGTTTTCTCGCACCAGTTCGAGGCAGGCCGCGAAGACCTCCGCGACCTGCCGGAACGTATCGGTGCACAGATGGCAGGAAATCTCACGTGGAATTTTCCGATGAGGCTGCTCGACAGGCGGCGTCCCCTCGATCCGGCGATATTGACTGAGCTGCTGCGGGATGCCGACTTTACGAGGGGCCTCGGCGGTCTTGAGTCCTACCAGATGTCGAAGAGGGTCGCCGCCAAGGCGCCGGACTTCCAGGTTACCCAGGCCTCGTTGGCGTTCAATACGGCGTTCACATTGGCCGACTTGCCGCGAGAAGAGCGGGCCGAGGCAGTGGCCGAAGCGCGGCGGGCCTCAGATCGGGTCGTCGCCCTGGCGCCCAACTTTGGCGACTCTTATTCTCCGTGGTGCCTGCTTCGAAGCGAAACGCTGTGGGCCGCCTGCGAGGATCGGCTGCGCGCCGCCAGGCGCATCGATCCGGATGCGCCCTTCTTGAACACATTTCTCAGCCATCTCCTTCGGAACGTGGGCCGTTTCGAAGAGTCGATGGACCTAGCGAGACTGGCCCACACCCACGATGTCTATGTCCCAACGAAGATCGGGTGGATGCTGAAAACACTCGAAACCGAAGGCGAAAGCGAGGCAGCGCGCGATCAGTATCAGCAGGCGGCGCGATGGTGGCCCGAATATAAGCCGATGTTCTTTCGGAACCGACTGTTTGGATTGATCGGTCGCGGCGATTTCGAGGCGATTGGACGGCTGGAGCGGGATTTGGATGTTACGAACTTCATGCCGGAATACCAAGACAGCAGGGCAATCATTGCAGCATTG
>DASTVY010000256.1:0-11534 GCA_035758865.1 Sphingomicrobium sp.
GAAAACCCCGGTCAGCAGTTCCCACGCATACTGGATCGCGTCATGCTTGAAGTAGTCGCCGAAGCTGAAGTTGCCCAGCATTTCGAAGAAGGTATGGTGGCGCGCGGTGTAGCCGACATTGTCGAGGTCGTTGTGCTTGCCGCCGGCGCGGACGCACTTCTGGCTGCTGGTCGCGGTCGAATAGGGCCGCGTCTCGAGCCCCGTGAAGACATTCTTGAACGGCACCATGCCGGCATTGACGAACATCAAAGTCGGATCATTGTGCGGCACCAGCGGGGCCGAGGCGACCCGCGCATGCCCTTCCTTCTCGAAATAGTCGAGGAAGCCGCGGCGGATGTCGTTGGTCGATGTCATGGAATTGCAGATACGGTTCTTGCTGCAATGCGGCAAGACGTGGCGTCAGAGCGATGGAGCCGGGTCCCAGTCGCCGGCAAGGCAGGATTCGATGGAGTGGCTCGGCCCAAAGCCAAGCTCGCGCCGCGCCAATGCGCAGTCATAAATACGACCGATGGACTGGGGCGGAGCCCAGCCCCTGGCAGCCATGCGCTGGATCAACTCCGGGCATCGGCGCTCGATCACCGATGGTGCGTCGTGGAGCAGCTCTTCGCAGTCTTCCGGTGAAAAGGGGCTCATTGCACTGATGACATATGTCGAGGCCGGTCCCTTCCGGCCAAGCGCAAGCGCATGCGCCTCGGCGACGTCACGCCGGTCAATGCCGCGATAGAGACGGTACCAGGCCATCTTCTCCGCCGGCTCCGGGAAGCAGCGCGACATGCGAAGTGACGTCACGGTCATTGATCCGCCGGCCGATGCAACCAGTTGTTCAGCCTGCAACTTGGTCTCGTCATAGATGTCGCGAGGTTGCGGGAGCAGATGTTCATCGACCCAGACGGCCGCCTCACTGCATTCAAGCGCATGCCCGTAGAGCGATGTGGTGCTGGTCAGGACAAAATGACTTGCGCCGCTTGCCAATGCGAAGTCGAGAAGTCGTGACGTCGCAACGACGTTCGTCCGCCGAAAATCCTCGTCGCTGCGCCGCCCCACATGGGGAACGTGGAGCGCAGCAACATGGACAATTGCGTCCACTGACCCGACCTGGTGGCCCCAGCCGCCCACGTCAAAACAATCGCCCAGCACCTGCACATTCGGGCCAGGCTGGATGTCCAGGCCAATGACGTCATGGTCGGCGGCGAGCCGCGAGGCGATCCCGCCGCCGATCAGCCCCGCTGCACCGGTGACCAATATTCGCATGTCCCTCCCCGCCAATTGTCAGTTCCGGATCCGCTGATTAGGCATGTGCCATGGCCAAGCGCGCTAAGAGCAGCATTCCGACCTATCGCCGAAGACGCAAGCGGCGCTCATTGGGAGGCTGGATATGGCGCATCATCCTCGGGCTATTCCTGTTCAGCATCGTTTGGGTCGCCGCCTACCGCTTCATCCCGCCGCCCATCACCGCGACGATGATCGGCGACCTGGCAAGCGGGCGCGGACTTAGAAAGGACTGGATGAGCCTCAATGAAATGGACCGCGACATGGTCCGCGCAGCGATCGCCGCCGAGGACGGCAAATTCTGCCAGCACAACGGATTCGACTTCGAAGCGATCGAAGACGCCATGAAGCGCAATGCCTCGGGCGGACGGATTCGCGGGGGGTCGACGATCAGCCAGCAGACCGCAAAGAATGCATTTTTGTGGCAAGGGGGAGGCTATGTCCGCAAAGGCGTCGAGGCCTATTTCACCTTCCTGATCGAGCAGCTGTGGGGGAAGCGGCGGATCATGGAGGTCTACCTCAATCTCGCCGAAACGGGGATCGGCACCTATGGCGCCAACGCGGGTGCGCAGCGCTATTTCGGACATGACGCGAGCGCGTTGAGCGCGACCGAGGCGGCGAGGATCGCAGCCGTGCTGCCGCTTCCCAAGAAGCGCGGAGCGATCGCGCCAAAGGGATTCACGCGGCGCTATGGCAACACCATCTCGGCGCGGATCGGACAGGTCCGCCGCGATGGACTGGACGCTTGCATCTATCGGGATGCAACCGTGCCGAAGGAGAAGGCGCCACCCCCCAGCAAGGCGCCACGCGAATTGCCTGGCAGCGAGTATGAAACAGCGACACCGCCGCCGCCCGAACCGACCGTTGATGCCCCGGTGATCGAAGACCAGCCCCTGACCTCCGGCGTCAATGCCGTCGATCCATCCCTGGAGCCGATGCCTTCGGAGCTGATCGAGACGCCGCCGCCGGTCGACAATAGCGTGCAGCCGCCGGAAGAGCCGCTCAATTAGCTAAAGTCGACGAACCGCAGGAACGGCGGCACGTCACGATGAGTTTATGGTGCAAACCCAAGAAGGAGGATGCGCCATGGCCACCCGCAGCGCCAATCGAAGAAGTTCGTCCCGCAATCGGAGCAGCAGTTCCGGAGATAACAGCGCTTTCCGCTGGGGCACGACCGGAGCGATCGCCGGGGCGGCGCTCGGCGGCGCGGCATTGGCAATCGCTGCAAATCTTGGACGCAAGTTCATGATGCAGGCAATGAGCGGCAGCCAGGGCAACTGGGCAGAAAGCCTGGCCGCCGAGCACGACGCGGTTCTGATGATCTTCGACAAGATGCTGGAGACGGAGGACAGCCAAACCACGCAGCGCAAAATGCTGCTGATGAAGCTCGGCTATGCGCTCGACAAGCATGCCTACGCCGAAGAGCATGTGGTCTACCCGGCCCTCCGGGAAGCCAACGATACGGCCGACGCCCAGGAACTGGAAACCGAGCATGGGCAGGTAAAGGAATTCCTTTATCGCCTGAACCATATGGCGACCGACGATCCGGCCTGGATCGACACGGTCGAGGAATTCCGTGCTTCCGTCGAAGCCCATGCCAAGATGGAGGAGGAACAGGTCTTTCCTCGTCTGCGCAGCGAAATCGACGATGAACTCGACGACCGGATCACCAAGGAAGTGAACCGCGCCGGCTTCATGATGAGCTAGCGGCTACCCTACCAACGCGAGCCTCGGAGGCTCCTGCGCGCTGAGCTCGACCGCCCCTTCGCCCAGGATTCGGGTGAGGCGGGCGGCGACGTCGGCATCTAGATTGAAGTCGCGGCCAATAAGCAGCGTTGCTTCGCGCGCATCGCTGACCGACATGATGATCCGGACGGATCCGTTGCCGCCTCGAGCTCCCGCCAGCTCGCGGGAAACTGCCGGCAGCAGGGAAGGATCGAGGATCCGAAGGCGCAGGCGAAGCCGAGTCCTCTTGGCCAGGCTTTCCAGCGGCTGGAACTTCTTGACGGTCACCCGCGGCGTGTCGTCACCGGGCCTGCGATCCAGTTCGACGGTCATCAGGCCGCATGAGGAGGATTTGGCAGCGGTTTCCAGATCGGCGCATGGCTCGTCGTCGAAGGCCGTCGCCTCATACTGGCCGCTCGCGTCGGAAATGGTCGCGGTCAGAAACCGGCGCCCCCTAGCCGAGACGCGCCAGCGCGCCCCTTCGACCAGGCCGGCCAGCATCGACGTTGTTCGTCCGCCATCGGGCGGCGACGGCAAGGCCGACAGTTCGGCAAAGCTTCTAACCTTGTGCGCGGCAAGCAGGTGGCGTTGCGCATCCACCGGGTGCGCCGAGAAATAGAAACCGAATGCGTCCCGCTCGGCAGCCATCCGCTCTGCCAGGTTCCAGCTGACGTCCTTCGGCAGGCGGATTGGCGACACGCCGCTACTGCTCCCGCCGCCGAACAGCCCGTGTTGGCCGCTGGTCCGCTGATCATGGGCGGCGGCGGCATGGGCGAGGATCGTCTCCGCAGCGGCGTGGACAGCCGCTCGGTCCGGGTTGAGCGTATCGAACGCACCCGCGCCAGCCAGGCTTTCCAGCTGCCGGCGATTAAGCAGCTTCGGATCGATCCGCCCGGAAAAGTCGTCGAGGCTCTTGAAAGCGCCATTCGCCTCGCGGTCGGCGACCAATGCTTCCATCGCTTTTTCGCCGACGCCTTTTAGCGCACCAAGAGCGTATCGCACCTTGCCGTCATCAACTGAGAAATCGGCCTGACTGGCATTGACGTCGGGCGCCAGGCATTCGACCTCGCTCCGCCGCATATCCTCGACGAACAGGGCAAGCTTGTCCGTCTGCGCCATGTCGAAGCTCATCGAGGCGGCGAAGAATTCGGCCGGATAATGAGCCTTCAGCCAGGCGGTGTGGTAGGCGACCAGCGCATAGGCCGCCGCGTGGCTTTTGTTGAAGCCATAGCCCGCAAATTTGTCGATCAAATCGAACAATTCGTTCGCCTTGGGCGCGTCGATGCTGTTCCGGGCGCAGCCTTCGATGAAACGGGCGCGCTGGGCATCCATCTCCGACTTGATCTTCTTGCCCATCGCCCGGCGGAGAAGGTCCGCTTCGCCAAGCGAATAGCCGGCGAGCACCTTGGCGGCCTCCATCACCTGTTCCTGGTAGACGAAGATGCCGTAGGTTTCCTTGAGCACCGCTTCCAGCATCGGGTGCGGGTAGGCGATCGGAACCCGGCCATTCTTGCGGTCGCCGAACAGTGGGATGTTGTCCATCGGCCCTGGCCGGTAGAGCGAGACGAGCGCGATAATGTCGCCGAAACTGGTTGGCCGGACCGCGGCGAGCGTGCGCCGCATGCCCTCCGATTCCAGCTGGAACACGCCGACCGTATCGCCACGCTGAAGCAGTTCGTAGACCGCAGGATCGTCCCAGGCGAGCGATGCGAAGTCGACTTCGATCCCGCGCTGGCGCAGCAGGCCCTGGCCTTCTTTCAATACCGACAGTGTCTTGAGGCCGAGGAAGTCGAACTTCACCAGCCCCGCCCCCTCGACATATTTCATGTCGAACTGGGTAACGGGCATGTCCGACCGGGGATCGCGGTAAAGCGGAACCAGCTCATGCAACGGCCGGTCGCCGATCACGACACCGGCGGCGTGTGTCGAGCTGTGCCGCGGCAGACCCTCCAGCTTCATCGCCAGGTCGAATAGCCGCTTCACATCCGGGTCGGACCGGTATTCCTTATCAAGCTCGCCAACGCCGTTGAGGCTTCGCTCCAGAGTCCAGGGGTCCGTCGGGTGATTGGGCACCAGCTTGGCCAGTCGATCGACCTGGCCATAGCTCATCTGAAGCACTCGGCCCGTATCCTTTAGCACGGCGCGTGCCTTCAGGCGGCCGAAGGTGATGATCTGCGCAACGCGATCGCGGCCGTACTTTTGCTGGACGTAGGCGATGACCTTGTCCCGGTGCGTTTCGCAGAAATCGATGTCGAAGTCGGGCATCGACACGCGTTCCGGGTTCAGGAACCGCTCGAACAGCAAATTGAGTTCGATCGGGTCGAGGTCGGTGATGGTCAATGCCCAGGCGACGGCGCTGCCGGCGCCCGAACCGCGGCCGGGCCCAACGGGAATGTCGTTGGCCTTTGCCCATTTGATGAAGTCGGCAACGATCAGGAAGTAGCCGGCGAAGCCCATCCGAGTGATGACGTCCAGCTCGAAATCGAGCCGTTCGCGATATTGCTGCTTCTGCTCTTCGCTCTTGCCATCGAGCCTTTTCTCCAGGCCTTCATGAGCTTCCCGCCGGAGCGTTTCATCCTCGTCATCACTGAGGCGCGGAAGGATCGGGCGCCGATTGGGGGCTGCAACCGCGCAGCGCTGGGCGATGATCGCGGTGTTGGCAAGTGCCTCGGGAAGGTCTGCAAACTGCTGCTCCATCGCCGCTGCCGGCTTCAGCCACGCCTCGGAAGAGCTCCGTGGCCGCTCGGCATTCTCCACATATGTTGAGGCAGCAATGCACAGCATCGCGTCGTGGGCAGCGTGAAATTCCGGTTCGGCATATTGAGCCGGATTGGTCGCGACGATCGGCAGGTCCAGACGATAGGCAAGGTCGATCAGCTGAGCTTCAGCGACCCCTTCGATCGGATCTCCCCGTCGCGAAAGTTCGATATAGAGCCGGTCGGGAAACAGCGCCTTCAACATTTCGGCGTAGGCACCGACCTTTTCCACCTGACCGTCTGCGAACAAACGAGCAAGCGCACCTTCCCTTCCGGCAGTTAGCGCGATCAGTCCGTTCGTCGCACCCTGCAATGCGTCAAAGCCGACATGGGGTTCCTCGTGGATCGGCCGATCGAGATGAGCGGCTGACACGAGCCGACAAAGATTGTCATATCCCGCCTCGTCCTGCGCCAGCAGCACCAGCCAATCGATGCTGCCTGCGGGACCGATAGCCTCGGGGCGGGCGACTGCCAGTGTTGCCCCGATGATCGGTTGGACACCTGCCTCGATGCAGGCGTCGCTGAAGGCCATCGCAGCGTAAAGGCCGTTGCGGTCGGTAAGCGCCACCGCCGGAAATCCGAGCTTCGCTGCCTGCTTGGCAATCGCCTTCGGCTCGATCGCACCCTCGAGCATCGTGAAAGACGAAAAGACGCGAAGCGGAACGTAGGGCGCGGACATTACCCCGCACTATGGGCAATGCAGCACCGAGTCGCCAGCGCCGCGGGTCGACTTATCCCCAGTTAATGCTTCCCCAAGCCTAGAGCAGTGCCTCGATGTCGCGCGCGAGGTCTTCCGGCTTGGCTTGCGGCGGGTAGCGCTTCACCACCTTGCCCGAGCGGTCGACCAGGAACTTGGTGAAGTTCCACTTGATCGATTTGCTCCCGAGCAAACCCGGGGCCTCGTCTTTCAGATGCCTGTAGATCGGCGCGGCATCGTCACCGTTGACGTCGATCTTGCCGTAGAGCGGGAAGCTGACGTCGTAATTCAGCTTGCAGAAACTGGCGATTTCCTCGGCGTTGCCGGGTTCCTGGGCCCCGAACTGGTTACAGGGGAAGCCGAGCACGCTGAAACCCTTCTCGCCATATTTGCGCTGCAGCGCTTCCAGCCCCTCATATTGCGGGGTAAATCCGCACTGCGAGGCGACATTGACGATCAGCATCACCTCGCCCTTGTGATCGGACAAGTCGGCGGTCGAGCCGTCGGGCCTGGCGACGGGAATGGCGGTAAGGTCGGTCATACTTTTCTCCGTCATTGCGAGCGCAGCGAAGCAATCCAGATTGGATTGCCGCGTCGCGTCGCTGCTCGCAATGACGAATTACTCGAGCACGCCCTCGTGAAGCCGGACAACGCGGTCCATCTTGGCTGCGAGGCGCTCATTATGGGTCGCCACAAGCGCTGCGCTGCCCTCGCCCCTGACCAAGGCCAGAAACTCGCCCAGCACACGATCCGCTGTAGCCTCGTCGAGATTGCCGGTCGGCTCGTCGGCCAGGACCAGCGGCGGCCGATTGGCCAGAGCGCGAGCGACCGCCACCCGCTGCTGCTCTCCGCCTGACAGCTTGGAGGGGCGGTGATCGAGCCGCTGCGCCAGGCCCAGCTTGCCGAGCAGGTCCTGTGCACGCTGACGCGCTGACTGGGCGTCGGCACCATGGATGATCTGGGGAAGCAGGACATTTTCGAGCGCGTCGAAGTCCGGCAGCAGATGATGGAACTGGTAGACGAAGCCTAGCGCATCGCGGCGGAGCGCGGTGCGGCCGTCGTCGTCCAGCGCAGACGCTTCTTGTCCGGCGATGCGGATTGATCCTTCGAACCCGCCTTCGAGCAGTCCGACCGCCTGCAGCAGGGTCGACTTGCCGGAACCGGACGGGCCGAGAAGCGCGACGATTTCGCCGGGACGGACGTCGAGCTCGACCCCGCGAAGCACTTCGATGGTGACTCCGCCCTGGGTGAAGCTGCGCTTCAGTCCGCGTGTGGAAAGGACAGCGTCACTCATAACGCAGCACCTGGACCGGGTCGGTGTTGGCCGCGTTTCGGGCCGGGAACAGAGTCGCGACGTAGGTCAGCACCAGCGTGACCGCGACGATGGCGGCCACCTCGAACGGATCCGTGCGCGACGGGAGCTCAGTCAGGAAGCGGACGGAGGGATCCCACAGGTTTTGGCCGGTCAGCAGCTGGATGAAATTCACCACCTGTTGCCGGAAGAAGAGGAACACCGCGCCAATGAGCGCGCCGGTGACAATGCCGATCAATCCGATGCTGAGGCCTACCGTCATGAAGATCTTGAGCAGCGAGCGGCGGCTCGCGCCCATGGTGCGAAGGATGGCGATGTCGCGGGTCTTGGCCCTGACCAGCATGATCAGCGAGGAGGCGATGTTGAAGGCTGCGACGAGGATGATGATGCAGAGGACGACGAACATGGCGATGCGCTCGACTTCCAAAGCCTCGAACAGCGCGCTGTTCATCTGGCGCCAGTCGACGATGATGCCCCTGCCCTGCACCAGCGGCTGAAGCGGGGCCAGCGTTTCCGCAACCTTGTCCGGATTGTCGACCTGGATTTCGACCATGCCCACACCGTCGCCCAGAAGCAGGAGGGTCTGTGCATCCTGCATCGGCATGATGACGAAGGCCTTGTCATATTCGAAGATGCCGACCTCGAAGATTGCCCCCACCGTGTAGGTGACGATGCGCGGCACGGTTCCGACCGGGGTCGAGCGCCCATCCGGGCTGATCAAGGAGATTTCCGAACCAGGAAAGGCGCCAAGGGTTTCGGCCAGCCGGGCGCCAATAGCGACGCGACCGCTGCCCGGGACGATCGACTTCAAATCGCCGGCAATCACCTTGCCGTTGAGGATCGCGTTGGTGCGGATGTCCTGAAGCGTATTGCCGCGAACCAGCACTCCTTCGACCCTGCCGTTGGCCGATGCCATGAGCGGCTGCTCAATCAGCGGTGTCGCGGATTGAACGCCGGGCGTCTTGCGCGCTGCATCGGCGACCTGCTCCCACCCCGCCAGGCGGCCATCATAGCCCTGGACGATGGCGTGGCCGTTCAAACCGACGATCTTGTCGAACAGCTCGGCGCGGAACCCGTTCATCACGCTCATCACAATGATCAGCGCGGCGACCCCCAGCGCAACCGCGCCTACGGAGAAGCCGGCAACGACGAAGATGAAGCGCTCGCCCTTGACCGGGACCAGGTAGCGCTTCGCAATCATTTTCTCATGGGCGTTCAAAATCATGCGGTTAGCCGCTTGATTGCAGATTCGATGGAAAGTTCTTCCTTTTCGCCAGTACGACGGTTCTTCAATTCGATGACGCCAGAAGCCAGACCGCGCGGTCCGACGATCAGCTGCCAGGGCAGGCCGATCAGGTCCATCGAGCCCAATTTGACCCCGCCCCGCTCGTCGCGGTCGTCGTAGAGCACCTCGACGCCGGCGGCGGTCAGCTTCGCATAAATATCGTCGGCTGCCGCGACCGAAGCGGCATCGTCGCCGCGCATGGTCACAAGCCCAACCTTCCATGGCGCCACTGCTTCCGGCCAGATGATGCCGTTGTCGTCATGGCTGGCCTCGATGATCGCGCCGACGAGACGCGACACGCCGACGCCGTAACTGCCCATCTCCGGAGTCACCATCGATCCGTCAGGTCCGGATACCTTGAGGCCCATCGCGGCCGAATATTTGGTGCCAAAGTAGAAGATGTGGCCGACCTCGATCCCTCGGCCCGTGCGCCGGCGGTCGGCCGGCACCTCAGCCCAGCGCGCCTCATCGTGGGTCTCGTCGGTCGCGGCATAAGTCGAACTGACCTTTTCGAACAACGCCTGCAGCCCTGCGGCATCGTCGTAGCGCAGCTCGTCCTGGTGCCAGTCGAACTCTTCGAAGGCGGCGTCGTAGAAAACCTCGCTCTCGCCGGTCGGTGCGAGGACGATGAATTCGTGGGAAAGGTCGCCCCCGATGGGCCCGGAAGCCGCTTTCATCGGCACGGCCTGAATGCCCATCCGCTGGAACGTGCGGAGATAGGCCAGCAGCTGGGTGTAATAGCTCTGCCGTGCGCCTGCCTCGTCCAGGTCGAAGCTGTAGGCGTCCTTCATCAGGAACTCGCGGCCGCGCATCACCCCGAAGCGCGGCCTGACCTCATCCCGGAACTTCCACTGGCTGTGATAGAGGGTGCGAGGCAGGTCGCGGTAACTCTTCACCTCGTCGCGGAAGATGGCGGTGATCATCTCCTCGTTGGTCGGGCCGTAGAGCATTTCGCGCTCGTGCCGGTCCTTGATGCGCAGCATCTCCGGCCCATAGGCATCGTAGCGACCCGACTGACGCCACAGCTCGGCCGATTGGATGGTCGGCATAAGCATCTCGAGCGCGCCCGCGCGATCCTGCTCCTCGCGCACAATCTGTTCGATCTTCCGGAGCACTCGCCAGCCCATCGGCAGCCAGGCGTAGATGCCGGCGGCGGTCTGGCGAACCAGCCCGGCCCGGAGCATCAGCTTGTGGCTGACGATCTGGGCGTCGGACGGGCTTTCCTTGAGGACGGGGAGAAACGAACGGGAGACGCGCAAGTTGTAGATCCTGGCTGGTGGTGTTTGCGCGATGTCCTAGAGACGGGCCTCGTTCAAGGCAATCGCGTACCTCCTGTGGCACGAGCGCCACATAGCGCCCAAGAATGTGTCGCTTCTGCCGGAATTGACGTGACAAGCGCGGCGCGGCGGGCGTAGCCAACCTCCTCGGACGAGGGTCGTCAGGCCGGAAGTCCGGGGAGGATGCCGAGCGCAAGTCAGGGGGCGCGAGGCGAACGAACTACTTCCAAGGGGGCTGACGAGCGATCGTCACGCAAGGACGCCCGGGACAAGTGCCCGGGCGTTTTGCGTTTCACCGCAACTGGCAATTGCGTCCGCTTAGGCGCATCTAGTCGTCTCCGTGGAGGCGACGATGCTGAGTCACTTCAAAGGCCCGACTGAACCCCCTTTGCTCCAATCCACGATTGGCGAAGCGCTGGTCGCCGCGGCGGAACGATGGGGCGACCGCGAAGCGCTGGTTTCGGTGCATCAGCAACGGCGTTTCACTTATTCGCAATTGCTGGAGGCAGTGGACCGGCTGGCCGGCAATCTGATCGCCCTCGGGCTCCAGAAGGGCGACCGCATCGGCATTTGGTCGCCCAATTGCGCGGAATGGGTTCTGACGCAGTTCGCCGCGGCGAGGGCCGGTCTGATCTTCGTGACGATCAATCCCGCCTATCGGCTGCATGAGGCCGAATATACGTTCAACAAGGTCGGGCTCCGGGCGCTGGTCGTGGCCGACAAATTCAAGACCAGCGACTATCCGGCCATGGTCGAGGCGCTGGCGCCCGAGCTGTCATCATGTGCCCCCTGTCAACTTCGTGCCGACAAGCTTCCGAGCCTTGAGATCGCGATCAAGATCGGAGGCGCCGATCGCCCGGGCTGGCTTCAGTTCGACGATGTCGCCTCCCGGCCCTCGAACGGCGATGAACTGGCCCGCCGGGCCGAAACGCTGGACCAGAACGACGCAATCAACATCCAGTTTACAAGCGGGACGACCGGATCGCCCAAGGGCGCGACGCTGTCGCACCGCAATATCCTCAACAACGGATATTTCCTGGGACTCACCCTGGGTTTCACGGCGGAAGACCGCCTGTGCATTCCCGTTCCGCTCTACCACTGCTTCGGCATGGTGATGGGGAACCTGGGATGTCTGACGCACGGGGCTGCGATGGTCTTGCCGAATGACTCGTTCGACCCCCATGCCGTTCTGAAAGCGATCGAGCAGGAGCGC
>DASTVY010000261.1:0-2317 GCA_035758865.1 Sphingomicrobium sp.
ACGATGGCGCCTCTGCAGAGAGGCCAAGCCATTGATTTTGCATGTCTTGAAATGGGCGACCCGGAATTACTTAGTGTTTCTTTAGACAACCGGATTTCCGGAGAATGCCGAACGACACCACATTGCCGATCAGCCGCGGCATAGTGATTGAGCCGGTCACCACGGCGCCGGCTACCCGCCGCCTGACGGCGATACTGCTGGCCGATGTTGTCGGCTATAGCGGCATGATGAGCCGTGACGAGGACGGCACGCACGCGCGAGTTGTATGCCAAGTCCGTGAGTTGATCGATCTCGCTGTTAATAAGCATCGCGGCCGTTTGGGGCGCAGCATGGGGGACGGAACCCTCATCGAGTTCGCGAGCGCGCTCGATGCGGTCCGCTGCGGGCTCGATATCCAGCGCGGACTTGCCGAGCGCCAAGCCGGTGAACCCAATCCGGTCCGATTGCGGATCGGCGTCAATACCGGAGCTAGAGTTTAGAGCCTCAACGGGCTTTCTCGCTCGGACTTGAACATCCGCATAAATGGCAGCTTGTTCCGGTCAGTAGGCGAGTTCGCGCATTGGCAGCCTTCGGCGGCGCCGTTTTGCTGTAGTTTTTCGGTCCTGTTGCTACTGGCTCAGGCGGCGTCGCGTCTTTCGAGCGGATGCGGTGCGATCGGACCGCTGAATTTCCGGCATTTCCGGTCCCAAGCGGCCAGCAAACTGACATTGCGGAACATCGCGGCGAGCCCCCTCTTGACCATACCGGCAGTGGGATGGCGTTCCTTGCGCCAGGGGGCGACACTCGCAAGTTGTCGCGCGACGAGCGGGTCATAGACCGCCATCATTTGAGTGAGGGCGAAGGCCGTGCTGAGGAATTGGACCCATCGGTGGAGCGTCTGTCGCCGCCGCTGCCAGGTTTCCTTGACGCCGATGCCGTGCTTCAGCGAACAGAACATCGGCTCGATGGTCCAGCGCAATGCGTAGGCGTCGATGATTTCCCGCGCGGTCATGGTGATCTCGGTGGAGATGAGCAGACGTGGCGCCTTCGGCAGGCCGTTTTCATCCTCCAGCCGGATCCAGACGGCGCGGACCGCCCGGCCGCCGAGGAATTTCGCCAGCACAACGGCGGAGCGATAGCGGACGATCTGACCTTGACCATAGAGGAATAGGAAGGAGCGGGTCTCCTTCAGTGCGGCGACGGTCTGTTCGGTCATCTTCGCGCCATACTTGGGGGTACGCCCGCGCTGGCCGACGTGGCGCGCTGGCGGGGGCCGGTAGAGAGCGAGGTCCTTTCTGACCTGGCCGATGACGGTCAGCCCTTCGCCAAGGGCGAAGGTGATCACCAAAGCCCGCATGAACCAGGTGTCGAGCAGCAGACGGCCCTGACCGAAGAGGCCGCGCACGACCCGCAGGAGCACCCGCGCACCGGTCAGTTTGCCATGGTTGCCGGTTTTGCGGACGAGCCTGGAAATCAGTGGAACCGCCCAGCTCGTGGCGACCGTCTTGGCGTGGACGACGGCGGCCAGGGTCACCCAACCCTGACCCCAAATGTATCTCGACCGGTTCGGCTTTCGGCTATGGTCGAAGTGGAAGCCGACATCCGGCGCCTTCTTCGAGGCCCGTGGCACCAGCGTATCGTCGATGATTAAATACCAAACCGGCGGCGCGAAGTGGGTGACGAGGATCTTGCAGAGGCGCTGCGCGACGGCAATCCAGGACCACTTTCCACCTTCGAGCCACTTGAAATAGGTGGGCCACTTTCGCCGCGGCGTAATGGCGAGAAGGGCCTCGGTGACGAAGCCCCTGTCAGTAATCATGGCGCCGACGAGGAGTTCGAGGAAGGTCAGGGGCGGAGCGGTTCGGAACGGCCTGGGCCAGGAGGGTCAGCCAGGCGCAGAGAGGGATCGGGATCGGGGTAAGCATGGGGCGTAACCGAAGGACGTCGAACACCCTTCAATTGCGCGCCTTGCCTACAAGGCGCGCCCGCTTCGCGGGCGCGTCGTCACCCTGAATGGCAGCAAGCCACAAAAAATTTGACGCCCGAAGGCACCGACAAAGCCGCTGAAACTCTAAACTCTAGTTACATAATGCACATTTATCAGTCGTTTCGCCACCCCGCGGCCGTCTGGCCATGAACTCGCCATAAGCTCCCCCTCATCCTGCCAGTCGATGCAGGAAGCCCCGCAGTCCTATCCGTAGTGGTGCCGGTAACCCTTCCCCTTTTGACGGATGCAATAGCACTATGATCGGGGAAATCGCGCAGAAAAGGTTGTGCCGCCCTTTTCCGTCGAGATCACGCCGATTGCGCCGCCATGGGCGGATACAATTTCTTTGGT
>DASTVY010000269.1:0-5180 GCA_035758865.1 Sphingomicrobium sp.
GGGCTGTAATTAAACGTCCGGGGGCAATCGCCTTCTACTGCGTTTATCATCCCGGGATGAAGGGGACTCTGAATGTCGGAAAATAGGGGCGCCTGGGCCCCTCATGCTTCTACGTTCAGCGGCGGATAGACCAGCACCGAGCCCTGTGCTGAGGCGGCGGACGTCATTGCGGCTGTCTCGATGCGCCCCTTGCCCATCAAGTGAAGCACCACTCGTCCGTGAAGCAGCAGATAGTCGGCGATGATCCGTCGATGGCATCGCCACCAGACTGCTTCCGCGCACATCAGCGCGCACAGTGTTTTTTCGCTCATGGTCAGGAGTTTGCGCAGCCCGATCGCAAACTGATCCGACATCGCATAGTCGGCATAATTGTGGAAACTACGGTTCTGCCAATAGGCGTTCAGCTGCGGCGGAACGGCCTTCTGTCGGGAACGTCGACCTCCGAGTTCCGCGATGGACGTGTAGCCAATGCCGAACTTCGACAAGGACTGAGGCAGGATGTTGTCACTATAGTGGGGGTTCGTTCGGGAGCGGCGGATGCTCCGGACGTCAACCACCAATGCCACGCCAGCGGACTGCAAGAGCTGAACGAACTCATCGGTCGTTCTCGTCGAATGACCTATGGTGCAGACAGGCATTGTCTGTGATTCGCCGCTCATTTGAACCCAACCGAAACGGGTAGATCAGAACATGATGCGCTGAGCGTCAAGGCTCCCGGCCTGGAGGAAATAGAAAGCTGGAGCTTCTAAAGCCCGAAGCGGATCAGGCCGCCGAGCTATGGCTCGTTCGCGGCGCGGAGAGGCATTTCTCAATCCTCGGAAGCAACGAGGACATCGAGTGGCGTCGGACCGTTGCATTACCCTGGCCAGTTGCGGAAGGTGCATCCTGCCACCGCGAGCGGCCACGATCAAAAAGCGGAGCGCGGCTCGCCTTTGGGAACCTTATCCGATTGGCAGCCATCCAATCAGATGAAGGGCATCCAGGAAGGTGCGCGCGGTGTTCGCTGGTCTCAACATCAGAATTATTGACGAGGCGACCAGAAGGCCAGGCGCTTGATCCGGGTCGTCAGCCTGCGCAAGGCGTCGGTCGCCGGCGTATGCGGAGCGCTGGTCTGGACGGCGGCCCTTCGCGGCCTCGACTTGCTCGGGCTCCCCTCATTCGACATCGTCAAGGAACTTGGAACGCTAGCCTTCGCTCCCGACGAGCCGCTCCGCTGGGGCGCCGTTGGACTGGTCGCCCATGGCCTCGTCGGAATCTGCTGGGCCTTGGTTTACGCTTATTTTTTCTGGTCGCGCGTGAACCTGCGGCCCGCCCTGCAGGGACTGGCATTCAGCACCATTCCCGCGTTGCTGGCGCTATTCATCCTCCATCCTCAGCTCCAGTTGATGCATCTCCGTCAAGACGTCGTAACAGTTACGTGGGAGACTGTTCTTCCCTCGCTATCGCTCAGCCAATTGACAGGCCTTCTGATCGGCCATGCGATCTTCGGGCTCGTGGTCGGGGCAATCTACACGCACCCCGTCGGGTACCGCGCCGATAGCAAGCCGCCATTCCCGCAATTGCCGCGCCGGCCGACCGACAAAGAGCGTCGAAGCACTCGGCAGGTCGGAAGCGGATTCATTTTTGCGACCGGAATCGAGTGCAGCTATCCGACGATCGAGAAGGGCCGTTGGCGCCGCGACCAGATGGCCTCCACACGCCATTATGATCGATGGCAGGCGGATTTTGAGCTCGCCCTTGACCTCGGAATTACGCATGTCCGCTACGGGCCGCCGCTTCACCTGATCTTCCGGGGCATGGGTTCCTATGATTGGGGCCTGATCGACGAACCCATGGCCTATCTTTACGAGCATGGCCCCGAACCGATCGTGGATCTGTGCCATTTCGGGGTTCCGAGCTGGCTTGGTGACTTTCAAAATCCGGACGTGCCGGAGGCGCTTGCAGAATATGCCGCAGCCTTCGCCGCACGATACCCCTGGGTTCGTTTCTACACGCCGGTCAACGAGATGTATGTGTGCGCGCGGATGAGCGCGCTCGACGGCACATGGAATGAGCAATTGCGCGATGAGAAGGCGTTTGCAGCGGCGGTCCTGCATCTCGCCCGCGCGAGCATTGCCATGACCGACGCGATCCTGACCGTTCGGCCGGACGCGATCTTCATCAACAGCGAAAGCAGCGAGTTCCGCCAGCCGTGCTGCCCGGATCCCGAGATCCAGCGCATCGCCAGCTTCGAGAACGAGCGGCGCTTCCTGCCGCTCGATCTGATCTACGGTCATGCGATCAGCGAAACGATGCGCTCTCATCTTTACGACCATGGAATCAGGGAAGCTGATTATGCTGGCTTCCTGGCACGCAAGTTGCCGGCCCGAACCATTCTCGGCCTCGATTACTATGAATGGAATGAGCGCCTGATCGACAATGAGGGTCGCGATCGCGCGCTTGGTGAGCTGTTTGGCTGGTACGTTATCGCGAGCCATTATTACGAGCGCTACGGACTGCCGATGATGCATACCGAAACCAATCGGCTGGACGCGTCAGATGCGCCGCGGTGGCTTTGGCGGCAGTGGCACAATGTCCAGTTGCTCCGGTCGACCGGCGTCCCACTGGTTGGATTCACCTGGTACAGCCTGACCGATCAGATCGACTGGGACATCGGGCTGAGAGGCGCCGTCGGCAACGTCGATGCGGTCGGCTTGGCGGATCTCAATCGCGACATCCGGACGGTCGGGCTGACCTACAAACGGCTGATTGGAATGCACAAAGATCAGCCGGGCTACGATAGCTGTCCGGCTCTTGCACGGGTGATGGCCTGATGAGCGGCTTCCTTAGTGCGCACGGATACGATCCTGGTCCGACGCAACGACCGTTTTCAGCGGGTGTCATCGGCGGACTGCTGGCGACCGCGCCGGCTATCGCCTTGCTTCACCTGTTGGGCTCGCTTGCGGTCGAAGCGCGCATCTTGGGCCTGTCGGTTCCCGCAACACTCGTCGCCGGCTGTCTGGCGATGGCGCTCGCTGGCGCCTTCTACGCACGGTTACTGGGTCGCGCGGCGAACGACCTTCGTGGCGGATGGCTGTTCGGGATGGCCTTCGGCTTCAGCCTCTGGGCGGCCGGCGCGGTGTTTATCCTCCCGCTTGTCGGAGATGGCCAACTTCCGGCCGGAGCACCGGCTACCGGAGTGCTCCTGTCGCTCGTTCTCTGGGGCGGCTTTCTGGGCGGGCTCCTGCCGTTCGTCCAGCGGCGCTTACAGCTGAACCTCGACGAACCGAGGATTGCCGAACGCCTCGGACCCTCTCTTGCCACACAGGATCCCTCGGGGCGATGAGCTCCTAGGCTGGTTACCTTGGCAAAACTCAAACCGGGACTGCGCACATGCCGTGCGAGTGGACCTTTTCTGCCGCATGCTTTGTGACGATCTCGAGCGCGCGCGCCTCGTCTGACTCGTTCCATGCGCGCACCCACAACAAGAGGCCGCCATTCTCGATCTGGTCATGCAGATAGGTGGCATGGTGATGGCCGACCCAGCGCGCGAGAGCCGAACCGATGAGTCCTCCTCCACCACCGGCCAGGATCGCCGCGGCAATTGTCGCCGCGAGCGCACCCCCGGACATGACCACTGCTCCGACCGCGACGGTCGCTCCGAGATAGGCTAGGCCAGCAATCAGTCCGCCCTCGGCGTCGCCGATCGCGGCGGTCGAGACAAAAGCAGTACGCGGCACCGCTGGATCGTCCGCAAGCTCGCTTGCCGGGCGGTAGTGGCCGCCGAGTTTTTCCGCGACCGCACCTTCGCTCGCAAGCAGGCTGAGTTCGGCGCGATCAAAACCGGAGCTCAACAGTTCCTCGACCGCCAATTCGAGATCGTCCGTCGTGTGGAAGATTCCAACAACTTCGCAGACGCGCCCGCCATCAACTTTAGTGGTCATGATGTGGTCTCCTAACGAGCGCCCCGTCGTTTGCTGCGACGGCGCCTCCTTCGTCCATTTCGGCAACTGCGATGACTGAATGCGCGAACGCCGCGCCGGCGCGCATTTCGGCTGCGACCCAGATCGCCTCCATGATTTCCTCATTCGAAGTGCCGTCGCGCAAGGCCGCTCGCGTGTGACCGCGAATGCAATAAGGACATTGCGTCACATGCGCGACCGCGACTGCGATGACATGTTTGGTCTTGGTCGAAAGAGCGCCTTCGCCGAAGACGACGTTTCCGAAATCGTGAAATGCCGCTGCGGCGTCGGGCGCGAGCTTGCGCCGCATGTGCGCGAGCTCACGGCTTACGGCGGGGTATAGTTCATGAATCATTGGAATGTACCTTTCGTCCGAGAATGGCGTCCCTCAGCACGAGGGCGTGGTTGTGGTCCCCATCCCCGGCTGCATAGACGAGGGTGACGGGGCCCTCCTGGGCACGGCGACGGAGATCGTTCAGCAATTCTGCGTGTTGGGCGAGTTCGGTGTGGTATCGGCGGCGGAATTCGTCCCAACGTTTGGGATCATGGCCGAACCAAGTGCGCAGCTCTGCGCTTGGAGCGATCTCCTTGATCCAGTCGTTGAGCTTGGCGTCAGCCTTACGGACACCGCGTGGCCAGAGGCGATCGACGAGGACTCGTATGCCGTCCGTTCTTTCGGGCGGATCGTACGCGCGCTTGAGCCGGACGTTCGAAGCGGTGATCGCGCGGTTGATGACTCAGGCTACCTCCGAAAGCAGACGAGGCGCACGCTTTGCCGCAATTTCGCGCTCGAATTCGATTTCGGCGCGTAGGCCTTCAAGGTCGCGGTGAATTACTGCCACAGCGAGCTTCCGGCCATCGCGGAAATAGGTAACTGAGCAGTCGCGGGCCTCGATCGAGCCGTCGATCACGACCTCGTCCCATTTCTCCGCATGTCCGATATAGGCAATTCCGAGGTCGTGCTGCTCAGTCCAGAAGAAGGGCACCGCATCGAACGCTTCCCGGCGACCGAGCATATTACGTGCGGCTGTCTGGCCCTGACGCGCCGCCACAACGAAATGCTCGACTCGGATCGTCTCGCCGCTGCGCGGATCCGGCCAGCGGGCGATGTCGCCGGCGGCGAACACGTCAGGAGCGCTGGTCTTGAGGAACTGGTCGACCAGAACTCCGCGGTCGATTGTAAGACCGGCCTGCTCGGCCAGCGCGAGCGCCGGCCGGACACCGATACCGATCACAACT
>DASTVY010000370.1:0-4681 GCA_035758865.1 Sphingomicrobium sp.
GGCATCCATTCCTGAATTAGAGCAAGACCATCCGGATCAGCCAGGCAATGATTGCCAGCGCGACCACGGTCATTGCCCAGATCAGCACGAACCATCCCAAGCGCTGCGCCAGCGGTCTTGTCGGCGAATCCATCAATGGTACCCCTCCGCCCTGACCTTGCCCCGGAACACCCAATAGGACCAGCCCGTATAAACGAGGATCAGCGGCATGATTATTGCGAACCCGACCAGCATGAATATCTGGCTCCGTTCGGGGGCTGCTGCGTCCCAGATGGTGATGCTGTCGGGCACGACATAGGGCCACATGCTGACGCCAAGTCCTGCTATCCAATGGCCTTTACGGCCATGACCCACTAGAGCATGGTCCGCCCCCATGAAGATCATCGGAAGTTATGTCAGCCCCTATGTTCGCAAGGTGCTGGTGTGCATGGAATTGAAAGGCCTCGAGTATGAGGTCGATCCGATCACTCCCTTCTTCGGCAATGACGAGTTTCGGCGCCTCAGTCCGTTGTGCCGCATCCCGGTCCTGATCGATAATGGCCTGGTGCTGACGGATTCCACCGTCATCGCGCAATATCTGGACGAGCAATTTCCCGAACCGCCGCTGCTGCCGAGCGAACCCAAGGAGCGCGCACGCGCCAGATGGCTGGAGGAATTCGCGGACACGAGGCTTGGCGACGTGTTCATCTGGGGCCTCTTCTATCCGAAAATGGTCCATCCGCGGGTCTGGAACGAGCCAGGCGACCAGAGTCGCATCGACAGGACATTGTCGACGGAGCTTCCCAAGGCCCTCGACTATCTGGAAGGCGAGCTACCGGTCAGCGGATATCTGTTCGGCGATATCGGCCTTGCCGACATCGCGATCGCCAGCTTCTTCCGAAACGGCTCCTATGCCGGCTTCGTGCCGGACGAGGGCCGATGGCCGAAGACCTCTGCTTTTGTCGAGCTGGTCCTGCGCCATCCGGCATTTCAACGACTGCACCAATTGGAGATGATCCAGCTATCGACAACGATTGAGGGTCGTCGGCAGGCACTGCTGGATGCCGGGGCAAAGCTGACCGAAGAAACCTATGGCCAGCGCGAGCCGCGAAAGGGAATCATGCAACTCTAGCTAACGGAAGTGCCCGGATGGCACCGTCCCCCGGACAACACCATCCGGACACCAGACCGCCGCTGCCCCCTCGTGAACGTCGAGATGGGAGACGGGGCCTACCTCCAACTCAGTGCTGGGTTCCTGCGATCCAATGCTCCAGGCGAGTTTTCAGCGAGCGTTTTGACGGAATGAAGCCGGGCTGCACCTCGGCCCGTTCCTCGTCGACCTTGTCGTAAAGGGTAAGGTTGACCGGCATTTTCGGGCGAAGCGCTTCGCGGCCGCGCATGATGTCCTCGGCCGCAGCCAGGCTGCGATGGATGTCCTCGGCCGTGAATGGCTTCATCAGGCAGCCGAGCGCCAAGTCCGGCATCGGAAAGTCCGGCGCCTTGCCGGTGATGAAGAAGCAGGGGATGTCGAAATCGCCCATGCGCACGGCGACCGAAAAACCGGTCGTGCCGTTGGCTAGACGAAGGTCGACCAGAGCGAGGTCTGGCAAATGCTCCTGGGCGGCATTTACCGCGCTGTCGAGATCGTTGGCGGCGGCTATAACCCGGTAGCGGGGGTTGTCCTCGACCAGATATTTAAGCGTCGTCGCCAGCTGGACGTCGTCCTCGACGATCAGGATCTTCAGCACCGCCGCCGGCCTCCCCATCCATCCAAAGGAAAATCCTTGTGATGGAAAGGGATGGTGCTTGATACGGAGCGAAACGCGAATCCCCCGTGAACGAAGTTAACGCCGGAAAGAGTCTAATGCGCGCCGAGCCGATGGATCAGGAACGGTAGAAGATGTGCGCACCGATTTTTTCGACCCTGGTCAGGCGGCGACCCCATGACGGAGCGACATAGTCGGCGTGATACCAGAGGCAATCGGCGGGCACGCTGTCCACTGCATTGGCGACGGCCAGCCTAGTTACACCCAGTGCCTTGCGCCACGCGGCCGACGCCTGGTCGACCGACGGCATATAGCCCGAGCGCGGGTTGACGAACGAGAATTGCCACGGCTGCTTGACCACGCCGCACCAGCTGGTCGGATATTTGCCCGACGCGGCGCGGTTCATGATCACCTTGGCAACTGCCATCTGGCCCTCGAGGCTTTCGCCGCGGGCTTCGTGATAGACGGCAACGGCGATGCAGGTCGCTTCGTCGGTCAGCGGCGCGCCAGCGCTGTATTTGTCGACCAGCGCGTAAAGCGGCCAGCCGTTGCGCTGGAGAAAGTCCGCCTCGCGGGCGACATCGGCGGCGCTGCCCGCAATCGACGGCGTCGCCACAACCGTCGGAGCGGCAATGGCAGCCGCCGCATCGGTCGTGGTTTTCACCACCGCCTGAACCACGGGAAGACTGTTAACCTGCTGGGCCAGGGCCTGGCCCGAACCAGCGACAGTCATCAATAAAGCCGACGCAAACGCAGATGCGCTGCCAGCACGCAGATACTTCTTCAATTATCACTCTAGCTATGGCGGCCGGCCGTCCGTCGATCGCATCCAAGCAACTTACGCTTACTGGCGATCGCGAAGGGCTCGTCCGTCTTGCCCCGGGATCCGGCGTCATTCATGCGACGCACCGCGGATCCACCCGCTCGTTAATTTGTTGCAGTGCACATAAGGGTTTCCCTCAGTGCGACAACCGAAATGGCGATGAGTTGAGCCGCCGCCGGGTTGAACTGCCGGAACCCTTCCGTTTATCGCAGATTTTGGCCACTCCGCCTTGCCATGCCGAGCCATCCCCGACTAGTCGCCGGCGCAAAGGAGTTTGAAAATGGCCTACTGGCTGATGCGGTCGGAACCCGAGACCTATGGCTGGGATGACCTGGTTCGTGATCGCGGGACGGAATGGGACGGCGTCCGCAACTATGCTGCACGAAATTTCCTGAAGGAAATGAAACTGGGCGACCGAGCCCTTTTCTACCACAGCGGCAAGGAGAAGGCGGCGGTGGGTGTGATGGAGATCACGCGCGCATGGAAGCCGGACGGGGCCGACGGCCAATGGGCCAGCGTCCGGGTCGAGCCGCGTGACAAATTGGCCAATCCAGTGACCTTGCCTGCGATCAAAGCGGAAAAACGACTTGAGAAGCTCGAAATGCTGCGCCAATCGCGCCTATCCGTAACCCCTGTGCGCGATGAAGAATGGAAGCTGATGCTGGAGATGGCCAAGTGAAGGGATTGATGTTGGCGCTGGCGACCATCTCCGGGACGACGGCGCCGACCGAATCTCCGGCGTGGAAGCTGACGCCCACTGGCTGGGGGCCAGTACGCATCGGCATGACTCGCGCGCAGGCGGAAAAGACACTCAAAGTGCCGCTCGAGGGAGACGCATTCGACAATCAAGGCAGCTGCATCGAGCTTTATTCCTCGAACGAACAGCTCACCGGCCTCTATTTCATGTTCCTCGACGGCAAGCTGAGCCGCATTTCCATCGGGGATCAGAGCCACGTAACGACTCCCCGCGCCATTGGCATCGGTTCCAGCGCGGAGGAAGTCCGCAAGGCCTATGGCGATAAGCTGTTGGCCGAGACCCATCATTACGAAGGCCCACCAGCCGAATATCTGACCTATTGGCTGAAGCCCGAAAAAAGCGGAGTGCGGTTCGAAACCGACATTCACGGCAAGGTGCAGACAATCCATGCCGGCGATGCCAGCATCCAGTATATTGAAGGATGCGCCTGACCCGGAGGTGCGCGATGATTCCTTTCGCACTGTTGATAGCGGCATCTCAACCGGCTGAAGACCCGGCCGCCTTTATCCACCGCATCTACGCGGGCTACGAGCAAAGCGGCTACAGTCCGCTTATCAATCCCGAGAAGCTGTTCTCGCCAAAGTTGACGGCGGCCATCAACAAGGACAGCTCCGGCGGCGAAGTCGGCTATCTCGACGGCGATCCATTATGCGACTGCCAGGATTTCGAGCGCATTTCGGCACAAATCGTCAGTATCAAGCGCCCAAGCGGCCGCTCAGCCAAAGCCCGAGTGCACGTCACGCTCGCGCCGCAGGTGGTACGCGACTTGACGCTCAGACTGATCCTGACCCGCGACGGATGGCGGATCGCTGATGTTGTGGATCCTCGCGGCCAAAGCCTGTTGAAGGAGCTCCAAAATTCAAATGCGGGAAAGTAGGGCTTGGGAGCCGGAACGCGGTTAAATTGTTAAGCGGCGTGACCGTGCTAATGTCCGCAGGGGGTGGAAAGCGGACATTCTAGCTCTCGCTTGACCTTGACATGATGTCAGGGTCCAAACAGTGCGAATGACGAGTCGCGGCACCGACGAACATTCGGCCTGCGCGAAACATGCGCACCATGCCCATTTGCAATCGCCCGTCGGTTCCGAGGACGTGCCGCCAGGCACTATCTGGACCTGCCCGATGCATCCCCAAATACGGCGCAACGGTCCAGGTCAGTGCCCCATCTGTGGCATGGCGTTGGAACCGCTTGAGCCGACCCTAGACGAAAGCCCGAACCCGGAACTTGTCGACATGACAAAGCGCTTTTGGGTGAGCGCCGCACTCTCGGTTCCGTTGGTTGCCCTCGCCATGGGGATGGAGCTCCTCGGCTGGCGGTTCATGTCGATGCGGACTGCCATGTGGGTTCAGCTCGCTC
>DASTVY010000073.1:0-4957 GCA_035758865.1 Sphingomicrobium sp.
GGCCGATCGCTTCACTCAATTATCTGCTCAGCTCACACGTTTGGCGGCAGGATCACAACGGGTTCAGTCACCAGGACCCGGGCTTCATCGATCACGTCGTCAACAAGAAAGCGGAAGTCGTGCGCGTCTATCTGCCGCCGGACGCCAACACGCTGCTGTCGGTCACGGACCACTGCCTGCGGAGCCGCAACTACGTCAACGTCGTGGTGGCGGGCAAGCAGCCGGCGCCGCAGTGGCTGACGATGGAGCAGGCGACCAGGCACTGTGAGGCCGGGCTTGGCATCTGGGAATGGGCCAGCAACGACCGCGGCAAGGAACCGGACGTGGTCATGGCCTGCTGCGGCGACGTGCCGACTCTGGAAACCCTCGCCGCAGTCGACATATTGCGGCGGCTTGCACCCGAGTTGGCGGTGCGTGTGATCAATGTGGTCGATCTGATGACGCTGCAGTCACAGAAGGATCATCCGCACGGCCTTTCCGATGCCGATTTCGATGCTCTGTTCACCACCGACAGGCCGATCATCTTCGCCTACCACGGCTATCCCTCGCTGATCCACGAGCTGACCTACAGCCGCAACGGCCATGGGAATTTCCATGTCCACGGATATCGGGAAGAAGGCACGACCAGTACGCCGTTCGACATGTGCGTGATGAACGAACTGGACCGGTTCCACCTGATCGGAGACGTGATCGATCGTGTTCCGAAGCTTGGTCCGCGCGCTGCCTATGCCAAGCAGGCGATCCGGGACAAGCTGATCGAGCATAAAGAATATATTGCGCGATACGGCGACGACATGCCGGAAATTACCGGCTGGGCCTGGGGCCAGGAAGCCGCGTCGGCAGGAGCCAGCTCGACCGAAGCCGACAATATCTGACGAGCAGTGTCTCTGCCATGAACCTGTTCTGTATCCGGCATGGCGAAACCGAGTGGAGTCTAAGCGGGCAGCACACCGGAGTGACCGACATCCCGCTCACGGATAATGGCCGGGAACTGGCCAAGCGACTGCGCGCACCTTTGTCCCGTTACAGCTTTTCGCTCGTCCTGGTCAGCCCCCTCAAGCGAGCGTTGGAGACGTGCGCGCTGGCTGGACAATCTGATCATGCCCAGATCGAAGCGGACCTCATGGAATGGAACTATGGCGACTTCGAAGGCCTGACATCGGCGCAGATCCACAAGGATCATCCCGGCTGGATGGTCTTTCGCGACGGGTGCCCGAATGGCGAAGCACCGGCAGAGGTGGGTGAACGGGTTGACCGTATTATCTCGCGTGCGCTGATGGTTGAAGGTGACGTGGCCCTGTTTGCGCATGGTCATGTGTTGCGGACGTTGGCAGCTCGATGGATCGGCCTTTCACCCCAGGAAGGAATGCGCTTCCTGCTCAATACGGGTACGCTGTGCGTTCTCGGTTTTTATCGCGATGCCAGGGCGGTGCGTATCTGGAATGCACCGTTAAACTAAACCACTCGCGCGATTGCGATCAGCGTTTTCAGGTTACTGTCTCCATCGCCGCAAGCACTGAGTCCACGCTGCCCGTGGCGAAAGCGGTAGTGCGGTCGCCAACCGCAAATGGCAGCAGGATGTCGCGTTCCCGGATAAGCGCCCCGCAGCTGTACACGACGTTCGGTACATACCCGCCGCGCTCCGACACGGACGGGACGAGCAAGGGCCTGCGGGTACGGGCGAGCACGATCGACGGGTCGTCCTTGTCGAGCAGGCAGGCGCCCACGCAGTAGACGCGCACCATTGCCACTCCGTGCGTAAACACCAACCAGCCTTCGTCGATCTCGATCGGAGAACCGCAATTGCCTAGCTGCACGAACTCCCAGAAAGACTCCGGGCGCATGATCGGCCGGCCGTCTTCCCACCGGTACAGATCGTCGGACTCGAGCAGCCAGATGTTCTCATTGTCCTGCCGGCCCAGCATTACGTAGCGCCCCCCCAGCCGGCGCGGGAACAGGGCCATCCCCTTGTATCCGCACATTCGGCCGGTCAGCGGGCGCATTTTAACGGTCCGAAAGTTAATGCCGTGGAGCAGTTCCTGCCGCGCATCTCGTCCGTCGAAGGCGGTGTAGGTGCCCACAATTTCCTGTCGGCCGTCGTCATCGGTGAACCGGACTAGCCGAAGGTCTTCGACTCCATGGCTTTGACTGGGAAGAATGGGGAAGATCACGGATTCGGAAACTTCGACTGCGTCGTCGCAAATCAGCTCGGCGCCGCCCCCTTCCGTGTCGCGGACGATGATCGGCGGATCGGCATAGGGGCTGGGCGGATCGATGGTGACCGAGCCGTCCGCGCTCCACGTGCCGGTCCGGAAGGTCACCGAGGAGATATGTCCCTCGCCCACTCCACGTAGCGAGAGAATGAAGCTGGCATCGCCATCGCCATCATTGTCCCGGGGATTAGCGATGATGCTCGGATTAAAAAGGGCGGCGGATTCGAAGGCAAACTCCTGGCTGAAATAGGCGCCAAGCAGAAGCTTCTGCGCATCGGTTGCCGGCAGCCTGCGTATCTCGTCGCCAAGCTCGTCATAGCGGCGCATGAATGTCGCCTCGACGTTGCGGTGCCGATTCCGCATTTCTTCCAGCATCCTGTCCACAATCCAGGCGAGGTCTGCTTTATCGAGGTCCAGCACTCGCTGAGCCACGACAAGTCGGCGGTTGCCTCGCTCTTCGGCAAAGGCAGACGGATAGGCGAAATCGAATGGCCGGATGACGGTTCGCGCTGGATCGGGCTCTAGCATCAGCGGAAGAACATTGAGCGGACCGGGACCGCCAAACTCCGGACGGACGTTTGTCAACATCTTGGATACGCCATTGGCATTACCAAAGCCCTCGAGCGATCATGGCAGCTATCGGCATTCCGCGCCACGGCGGAGGTGGCACCAGGCGGAATAAGATGCCATCGGGATAGTTCCCGGCTTTTACTGAATGCAATGGCCCGAAAGGAGTCATGGGCCAGCCAAGCGCCTGCTGCATTCGGCGCACCTCGACGAGCCCAATTGCGTTCCGCCGCGTTTTGGGATGACTGTCTAAGCCTACCAGGCCTAGCGACGGAGAATGCATGACGCGAGACAAGGTTTCGACCCTGCTGCTGTTTGGAGCGACCGGAGACCTTGCCCACCGGATGCTGCTGCCGTCGCTTTATGGCCTGCATGCCGACAATCTGTTGCCCGATGATTTCCGCATCGTCTGCACGGCCCGGAGTGAACTCGACGACGAGCAATATCGAGCAACTGCGGTCGAAGCATTGAAGGATCATGTTCCGGCCGGTTTTTATGACCCGAAGACCGCGCTCATATTCTCCCGACGGCTATCTTACGTCGCAATGGATGCAACGAAGCCGGAAGGCTTCAAGCGGCTGGCGAAGACGGTCGATCCTGCCGATGGCTTGGCGATCTTCCTTTCAACCGCGCCGTCGCTCTTCAAGCCCACCATCGATGGGTTAGCGTCGGCCGGGCTGTGTGGGCAACGCGTACGGCTCGCACTGGAAAAGCCGGTTGGCACCGACCTAGCGTCAAGCCGCGAGATAAATGATTCCGTAGCCGCGGCCTTCCCGGAGGAGCGAACGTTCCGAATCGATCATTATCTGGGCAAGGAGACGGTCCAGAACCTGCTTGCCCTGCGCTTCGCCAATTCGGCATTCGAGCCCCTGTGGAACGCAACGCACATCGACCACGTCCAGATCACGGTGGCGGAAACCATCGGCCTTGAGGAACGCGGCGCCTATTACGACGGTGCTGGAGCACTCCGCGACATGGTCCAGAACCACATGTTGCAGCTGCTGGCGCTGGTGGCGATGGAGCCGCCGACGGACTTCGATGCCACCTCGATACGCGACGAGAAGGTCAAGGTCCTGCGTTCGCTTCGCCCGATGCGGCCGGACGATGTCGCGACCCAAGCGGTAACCGGCCAATATGGCGATGGCGCTGTCGGCGGGCAGCCTGTCGAATCCTACGCGGCCGAACTGGGCAGGGAGTCAACGACCGAGACCTTCGTCGCATTGAAGACCCATGTCGACAACTGGCGCTGGGCTGGCGTCCCTTTTTACCTCCGCACGGGAAAGCGGATGGCTACCCGCAAAACCGAGATTTTCATCCAGTTTAAATGCGTGCCTCATTCGATCTTCGCCTCGCGCGGCGCTCGGACCAAGGCCAACAAGCTGCTTATATCGATCCAGCCTGAGGAGAATATCCGGCTGCTGGTAATGGCTAAGACGCCAGGCCTGGACCGCCAGGGCATCCGATTACGGGAAGTGCCGCTTGATGTCGGGCTGGCTGATGCATTCGCGGACCATCGCCGCCGCATCGCCTATGAGCGTCTGTTGTTGGACTTGATCGACGGCGATCCCACCTTGTTCGTTCGCCGCGACGAAGTTGAGGCGCAATGGCATTGGATCGACGGTGTGAGGGCGGCCTGGGACGAAGCCGGACTATCCCCAATGCCGTATGGCGCAGGCAGCTGGGGACCGTCTGCGGCGATTGCGTTGACCGAGCGGGACGGAGTGCATTGGCATGATTGAGGGCCCGCATGGCTAAACTCGACGCGAGAATTGCAGCCGTAACTGACCGTATCATCGACCGGTCGAAGCAATCGCGCGGCCGATACCTTCAATTGATGGCTGACGAGGCTGATCGAGGCATTCGCCGGCCAAGGTTGAGTTGCGGCAATTTCGCCCATGGCTTTGCGGCTTCCGGTGAGGACAAGCAGGCGATCAAGGGGATGCGTGGTCCGAACCTCGCCATCGTCACCGCCTATAATGACATGCTGTCCGCGCATCAGCCTTACGGCCGTTTCCCCGAGCAGATGAAGATATTCGCCAGGGAAGTGGGCGCCACCGCCCAGGTTGCCGGCGGAACTCCTGCGATGTGCGACGGTGTGACGCAGGGCCAGCCAGGGATGGACCTGTCCCTGTTCAGCAGGGACGTCATCGCCCTTTCGACTGCGGTCGCGCTCAGCC
>DASTVY010000129.1:0-6667 GCA_035758865.1 Sphingomicrobium sp.
GCACCGACATAAGGCGGCGCGCGTCCTGTGCATTGGGATCGAGATCCGGGATGCGCTCCAACGTCTGACGCAGCGTTGGCAGCTGCGCCGACAAAAGATCCAGTTCGGCCTGGGCGGGAGGGGGCAGGGCACGCCGCGCGCGGAACAGGTAGGAATCGAAACGCTGCACCATCTGACCATTGGGCAGGTCAGGCGTAACGTTGGGCGCCGCGATTTCCTGAGTGCCGCTGAACAACAGCAGCGCGGCTACGCCAATGGCCAGGCCGACCGCGGCGAGGAAGCCGAACATTCCGATCGGGATGATCAACCCTACGCCAATGGTCGCAAGGCTGATGATACCGACCGCGATTCCAGCGCGAACAAGTGCCCGGCCAAGCCCAGCGTTCAGCCGCTGCCGCTCACGCCGAGCTGCGTCGCGCACCGATCCGTCCCGCTCGTCAAGGCGGGAAAATATCGCGTTCGCATGATCCAGCGCGTTGGTGACCTTGTCCGGGATCATTTTTGCTCGATCGGGGTGAAGGGAGAGGCGGCGTTTTCAAGCTTGCTTTGGGCGACACCTTCCGCCCGGGCGATATAGCCCTTCGACTTCTCGACTTCCTTGCCGAGCGTGTCGACGGTCTGCTTCATGTTGCCGAGCGCCTGCAGCTTGAACTGGTCGATCTGGTCCATCGTGTCATAGATGTTCTGGAAGGCGCGCTGGAGCGTCTCCAGCGGAATGGTCGAACTTGCTGCCTGCTCGTGGATCGCGCCGGTCTGGGTGCGGAGCATTTCGCCGGTCGAATCGATCATTCCCGCGGTGGTCGTGTTGAGCGCCGTGATCTGCTGCAGGACCAGTTTCTGGTTGGTCATCGCCTGGGCGACGGTAACGGCCGTGCGAAGGGCCGAGACGGTGGTGGTCGACGCCCGGTCGACGCCCTTTACCAGCTCGACATTGTTCTTCTTGACCAGGTCGAGCGCGAGATAGCCCTGCACCGTAACCGCCATCTGGGTGAGCAGGTCAGTCGTGCGCTGGCGCGTGTAGAATAGCGCCGTTTCGCGGATCGCCTTGGCCTTGGCCGGATCGGTGGCGTCCAGCTCGTTGGCTTTATCCTCGAGCTGCTTGTCGAGGCTCTTCGAGATGTGAACCATCTGTTCGAGCCGGTGCATCGTTTTCCACAGTCCCGCGCGCTCGGTGTCGATCGCGGCATTATCCATCAGCAATTCGTCCTTGCCGTTGGCGAGACTGCCGAGGATTTTCGAAATGTGCGTCTGGGAACTGCGGTATTTGTCGAAATAGCGGTCGACCCGGTTGCCGAAGGGAATGATCCCCAGAAACTTGCGAGTCTTGGTCGCTTCTTTTGGGTCGAGCTCCTCGACGGTGCGGCGGAGCTCGGTCAGGTCGGCGCCGATGCCGGTGTCCTTGTCGATCGCCTTGACGGGCCGGTCGAGAAAGCGGTTTGACGCTCCCGCGGCCTCGGCGATTTCCTTGCGGCCCATCGCGGTCAAGGCGTCGACCTTCTTGCCGAACTCGGGGCTGTTGGAATCCAGCGCCGCCAGCTCGTCGACGAACTTGGCGACTTTCTGGTCGAGTTCGCTGGTCTCCTCGCTCTTCAGCGGGACGAGGCCGGAAGCCTCGTTCACCGTAACCGGCTGCAGCGCTTCGGGCGGCTCCAGCTTGATCTTGGTCGCGGTGGCAGTCGCGGTCTCAGTCGACGGTTCGCTGGCCATGTCCAATCCTTTTCTTCCCTGTCGCCCGTGAGGGTGGAACGCCCGCCACTCCGGTGCAAGAGGCTTATCAAGTGTATTATAGGGGTAAGACGCGCACCTTCAACCCATGCCCACAGGATCATGGTTAGGGTTCTCTCAACCATTCCTCGGAACCGATCGCTTACCTTGAAGGGGCTAGATCGGCCCAAAGCGTCCAGTCCTGCAGGAAGAGAAGATGCGCAAGCTGTTCAAAAAGCTCTGGAGCAACGACCGCGGCAACGCCCTGATTATCGCGGGCGCCGCGCTGCCGATGCTGGTGGGCGCGGCCGGCCTCGCTACGGACACGATCCAGTGGGCCTTGTGGAAGCGGCAGCTCCAGCGGGCGGCGGACTCGGCGGCATTGGCCGGCGTCTATGCCAAGGTGCAGAATAATTCCGGCCAGACGGCCTTGCAGGCGGTTGGTGCTGATCTCGCAGTCAACAATCATACCGACATCGCGCTGCTGGGCGGATATCCGATCGTGACTTATCCGACCAATTCCGGTTGGCTGAACGGTGTCCGGGTCCAATTGGCCCTTCAGAAGGAACTGGGCTTTTCTTCCCTGTTCATGTCCAGCCCGCCGACAGTGACGGCGGATGCCACTGCCGCGACGATCGCGACCGGCGAATATTGCGTGGTCAGCCTCGAACCAACCAGCGCGACCGGCATCATCGCCACCGGTAACGGTTCGATCAATCTTGGTTGTGGAATGATCACCAATTCCACGTCGATGACCGCCGCCATCGCGACCGGTTCTTCGGACGTCATTGCGAGCCCGATCGCTGCGGTCGGAAGCATCACGGACAGCGACAATTGGAATGACGCAGAGCTTCTGCCGTTCACCGTTAAGCAGGACGATCCGTTCGCGAACAAGAATCCGTCGACCACCGGCTGCCCCGGTACCGCGCAACTCAAGGTCAATGCGAACCAGACCGCCAGCGTCAGCCCAGGCTGCTACAGCAAAATCGACTTCAACGGTAATGTCACCATGGCTGATGGCGTCTACATTATCGATGGCGGCGACCTGGAATTCGGAGCGCAGGCGAATGTCACCTGCAATAGCTGCACCTTCATCCTGACCAATAGCGACAGCTCACCGACCGCAACGATCGGCACTGTAACGATGAACGGTGGTGCGGAGATGCACCTGACCGCTTCGACCAGCGGCTATTATGAGGACATATTGATCTATCAGGATCGCCGTGCGTCATCGAGTTCGAGCACCGTCAACAAGATCAACGGCAACGCCAACACGCTGATGAAGGGGGCCTTCTATTTCCCGAACCAGCAAATCCAGATCAACGGTACCGCAGGCCTGGATTTCGAATGCGCCAAATTCGTTGGCCGAACCGTCGATTTCTCCGGCAACGGCAGCATCAACAACACGATCAATTCCGGCTGTGGGACGACCGACCCCGGATTCATGGGTAGGCACGTGAGGCTAGTCGCATGACGAACAAGCTACTCAACCTCGCCCGCGACGAGCGTGGCACCTCCATCATCGAACTGGCATTGCTCGCGCCGATCCTCGCGACCCTGGTCATCGGGATGTCGGACCTCAGCATGGCCTACTCGCAGAAGCTGCAGCTGGAGCAGGCCGCCCAGCGGTCGATCGAAAAAGCCATGCAGGGAATGCAGGGCGACGAGTCGACCGACATCTTCGAAGGCCTCACGGCGGAAGCCGCCGCTACGGCGGGGGTCGAAGAGGATGCGGTTGAAGTCCGCTATTGGCTGGAGTGCAATGGCGTGTCGCAAAATACCAATCCATCGACGATGGAAGCCGACTACAACAAGGTCTGCTCGGGAACTAATCCGGTTTATTCCCGCCATTTGAACGTCGCGATCGAGAAGGTCTACACGCCGACCTTCCAGATCCATTGGCTGGGATCGAACAGCGACGGAACCTTCTCCCTGGTGGGTGAGGCGGGGCTGCGCGTCCAATGACCCGCTTCATCCATATTCGGCGCGACGAGCGCGGAGCCGCAGTGATCGAAATTGCGATCGCACTGCCGACCCTTATTCTGTTCATCTGGGGCATCTTCCAGCTCGGTATCGCCTTCCAGGCCAGCGCCGGAATGCAGCATGCTCTCGGCGAGGGGGCCCGGCTCGCAACGATCTGCGTCAATCCGACGGCCGCCGGGTGCAGCACCCCGACGGACGCGGCTATTTTGGCGAAGGTCAACGATAAGCTGTTCGGCACCGGGATCGGCGAATTCGATGCCGAGATTACTCGCCCAGTCGACGATCCAGACACCCCAACAGTGGACGAGAGCGATGTGAATTACATCGATCTGAACGCCACCTTCTCGATGCCGACGAACTTCCTGTTCTTCAACGGGCCGAACATCAACCTGAGCCGCACGAAGCGCGTCTACCTGGCAGGCTAGGGCTTCGCCCGCGCTGCGAAGAAGGCCGTAATCGCCGACTTTACCTCGTCGGACTGAAGGCGCTCGGCGAAATGGCCGTTCTCGAGCTCCATTCGCTCCAGGATTGCCTGCGTATCTTCGCGGCGAAGCAGCGCCTGGGTCTGGCGCAAGGCCTCCGGCGGCTTGGCGAGCAATGCGCCGACCAGGCCCGCCAAGCCGGCTTTCAGTTGCCCTTGCGGAACTACATGGCTGGCCAGGCCCATGTCGAATGCCTCTTGCGCTCCAAACGGTTCCCCCAAAAGCAGGTGGCGCGCGGCGCGACGGCGCCCGGCAAGGCGCGGGAAAATCAGTGAGCTGGCCGCTTCCGGGACCAGCCCCAGGTCGACGAATGGCATGACGAACCGGCAGCCATCCTCCGCCAGGACAAAGTCGCAGTGGAACAGCATGGTCGTTCCGATGCCGACCGCATTGCCGTGAACCGCTGCAACGATCGGCACCTGGTTCTTTGCCAGCGCCCGAAGCAGACGCCACACGGGCAGATCCTCGCCCGATCCGGGCTGGGGCATTTCCTGGAGGAAGTCGCCAAGGTCGTTGCCGGCGGTGAAATCCTCGCCCTGACCCTCGATGGTGATCAGGCGGATTGAGCTATTGTCCGCGGCGCTCTCGATCGCGTCGGCCAGCGCCGAATACATGGCAACGGTAATTGCGTTCCGCCGCTCCGGCCGCGCCAGCATGATTGAAAGAAGGCTATTCTTCCTTTCGACCAGCACATGGGCGTCCATTTGAGGTCCTTTCGGAAGCGAATCGGGTGACCTGTTTGAACCCAGCCGCTAGAGAGAGGCAAATTCGCCCCAATCCGTAGGGACCGATTCCATATGAAATTCTTCGTCGACACCGCCGAAATCGCCGACATCAAGGAGCTGTATGAGACCGGGCTGCTCGACGGCGTCACCACCAATCCCTCGCTGGTCAAGAAATCCGGCCGCGACTTTATCGAGGTGGTGAAGGAAATCGCCTCGATCTGCCCGGGCCCGATCTCGGCCGAAGTGGTGGCGCTCGATCATGCAGGGATGATGAAAGAGGCGGAGAGGCTCCGGAAGATCGCCGACAATATCGCGGTCAAGGTGCCACTGACGATCGACGGGCTGAAGACTTGCAAGGCGCTGACCGGCGACGGCACCATGGTCAACGTCACCCTCTGTTTTTCGGCCAATCAGGCCTTGCTGGCGGCCAAGGCCGGGGCAACCTTCATTTCTCCCTTTGTCGGGCGTCACGACGATGTCGGATATCCGGGCATGGAGCTGATCGCCGACATCCGGATCATCTACGACAATTATGATTTCCCGACGCAAATCCTGGTCGCCAGCGTCCGCAACCCGATTCACGTTCACGATGCGGCCAAGCTGGGCGCTGACGTCATGACGGCACCGCCGGCAGTGATTCGCCAACTATTCAAGCATCCGCTGACCGACAACGGCATCGCGGCCTTCCTCAAGGACTGGGAAGCGACCGGCCAAAAGATCTGAATTTTCGCCCGATTTGGGGGATTGTTAACCCTGTCGCGATAGAATTTGCGGCATGGGCAAGGTGATTTCCTTCGAGGAGCGCGCCGTCGCGACCCTTCGCGATCGGCTAGGGGCTGCCGAAAGCGCCAAGCAGGACCTCATCGCATTCGCCCAAGGTCATTCCGGTGCGACCGCGGCAATCCATTCCGCCGTCCTGGCGTTGATGGAAGCGGGCGGTCCCGATGACCTGTTCCATGTCGTTACCGAAGATTGGACGCGGATCCTGGGGGTGGATCATGCGGTATTGACCCTGGTTGCCGACGGAAAAGGCTTTCGGGTCGAATCCGGTCACGTCGGAACGGTAGAGCCGAGAATCGTTGATCGGGCCATCGAGCGGCTGGAGCCGGTGACGCTGCGCACGGTCGACTGCGGTCACCCCCTGTTCGGTCAGTCTGCCCGCAACGTCCGGTCGGAAGCGCTGATCCTGTTGCCGACGGAAGCGCCGCTTCCCTATGGCCTGTTGCTGCTGGGCCAGGAAAACGACTTCGGCCTCGATAATCGGCACGGAGCGCAATTGCTGGGATTCCTTGGAGCGAGCGTAAGCGCTATGCTCCGCCGGTGGCTGATGAACAGCTAGAGGGGGAGGGCCATCCGGCGCGATCGCTTGCGGCGCGTTGGGGAAGCTATCTCGCCCATGATCGGCGCCGAAGCCCGCATACCGTCAGGGCGTACGTGGCTACCGCCCACCGCCTGATCGATTTTCTTGGGCGATATCGCGGTGAAGAGATCGGCCGATTTGCGTTGCTCAATCTCCATGCGTCGGACCTGCGTGCCTTCCTTGCCGACCGGCGAGGCGAAGGCCTCGGAGCGTCGTCCGCCGCTCGCGAAATGTCGGCGGTGCGGGCGTTCCTGACGTTTGCCGCCGAAGCGCAGGACGCAATTCCGCAATTGCCGCGAACCCGGGCGCCAAAGCGGCCCAGGACCTTGCCTCGCCCGGCCAGCCCAAGCGATGCGATCGCGCTTGCGGAGGAGGCAAGCGCAGCGGCTCCCAATGACTGGATCGGGGCACGC
>DASTVY010000136.1:0-3163 GCA_035758865.1 Sphingomicrobium sp.
CGCCGAAATATTGTCCGACCGGCGATTGGGTCGGGCCGCTGAAGCTTGAATCGGCAATGCCGCGAATGAACAGCTTGTTTCGCCCTGCTCCGAGGTGGGTTGAAGAAAAGCCCACCGACCGGACTTCGATCGCTTCCGTGCCAGGAACGCCGAGCGGTGCAAATTCGTCGCCATCGATCCGCGACCATTGGCCGGGGAAGCGTTGCGACAGCGTGTCTCGCTTGCTCGCAGTAACGACAATGTCCTGAGGCTCCGGCTGCGATTCCGGTTCGTCGCGCGGCGCCGCCGTTATGACCGGCGCCTTGACCCTCCTTGCAGGTGCGGAGATGGGCGGCTTCCTGGCTTCTGCGGTGAGCACGTAGGAATTGGCCCCGACCTTCTTCAGCTTCAGTCCGCTGGCCTTCGCCAATCGGGCGAGAGCGTCGGCGCCCTCCATGCGGCCACGGATCGCTGGAGCAGGGCGATTGAGCAGTGCGCGGTCGGGAACCGAGATGCTGATGCCAGCCTGCCTGCCAATCGCGAACGCCACCTGTCCGACCGTTCCGGCTGGAACATCGATCGGTCTCGAAGCAGCGTGGCCAGGGGTGGCAAGGATCAGGAGCGCGGCAAGTGACGCGCCAGCATACAGCCTCTTAATCGCTAGACCTTTCCTCCCAACTTCCAGCCTTGCCCCGATTGTTCGACGGAAACACCCAGCAGGGGCGCAAGCGAACGCGGGTCGCGCTTGACCTCGCCAACCGACAAGGTGCCACTGAAGCGGCGTGCGCTAATAGCGCTGCTCGCCGAAAAGTCGATACCGGTCGACCGGCGGAGATCCGCGACAACATTGTCGAGCGGTTCGTCCACATAGCTGAGCTGGCCGGTCTGGAACGAGCCGACCGTAGAAATATCGGCAGGCATCGCCTGCAGGATCGCAGCGCCGTCCGTCGTGTCGAGCCGTTGCCCCGGCAAGAGCTTCAATGCAGCACCACGGGGATCGGCAATGACGGCGCCTTCACTGACCACCACGCGTGTATCGCGTCCGTCACGAGCCACTTCGAACACCGTACCGACATCGACCAGTTTCAGGTCACCCGACAGCAACTCGATCTTGTCCTGTCCAGGTTCATTCAACCGCAGCAAAACCTGGCCCTCCGCAAGGCGCACCGTCCGATGATCGAAACCTGCGAGCTCGAGCCTGGTGTCGCCGTTCATCACCAGCTGGTCCCGCCCGCCCAGCGACACCACGCGCACTTCGCCGGGAGCGGTCGAATATTCGACCGCCATCATCCGCGGAGCGAGGACCGCAGTCGCCAGTGCCGCGAAGGCTGCAACCCCAGCCGCAATGGCTAGTCGCGGCCTCATTTGAGTACGGTCCGGCGCGGACTCGACCGGAATCGCATCGAGGAGCGATTTCATCCGCGCCTCGCTGTCCGCCAGCGCATGATAAGCGCCGGCGTTTGAGGAATCGGCTTCGAGCCAGGCTGTGAATTCGTCCCAAGCCTCAAAGTCCGGATCGTTGGTCCGGACCAGCCAGTCGAGCGCGGCTTCCCGGCGGTCGGCGTTTTGCGTCATTCCCACCTCATGCCCGCAATGACGGAGTCGAGCTGATTATTCCTCATCCAGAGTCCTCTTCAGCTCGTCCAGCAACCGGTAAACCATGCGCAAGTCGCTCTCGATCGTACTCGTGCTGAGACCCATCGAGCTGGCGATCTCCCGCTGGGTAAGGCCGTCGATCCGGTGCTGCCGGAATATGGATAGTGCGCGCGGCGGCAGCTTTTGAAGTTCCGACTGGACCCTGGCCAGGGTCCGACGGCCGGCGAGTTCCCGCTCGGGGCCAGGATCGTTGGCCGCAGAGTTCGGCAACCGGTCGCTCAGGCCCGACCATTCGACATCGCGGCGCTGCTGCTGAGCTTCCGATCGCTTGAGATCGATCATCAGGTTCGTCGCGGCGCGAAACAAGTAGCTTCGCGGCGAGGCGATCGGCCCGGGGGTGCCGGCGGCGATCTTGAGCCACAGCTCCTGCAGCAGGTCTTCCGCCGCCTCCCCCGCTCCATGCGCGCGAAGATAGCGTAGCAATTGCTCGCGATTTTCTTCGAAGATTAGCTGGAGGCCTTGGTACTGCATTGGCGAACCGCGGCTTCTATAGCTGCAATCCGCTGGATGGACAGCTACCCTGGCCGAGAGGCCTAATCTGACCCCTCCGTCCAGGGCGCGCTATCAAGAACCGGCGGCAGCTGCCTTTGTCGCCGTGGTAGCCGAGGTTGCCGTCGAACGAGGATCCCAGCCGTATATGTCCCGAACCAGCGCCTGCTCGCCAATGTGCGGCTGGGCGGTCAGGTAAGTGACATAGACCGGAATGCCCTGCGGCAGGGAAACATGCTCCTCGGCAGCTCCAGTAGCGGCAACCGGTTCGTGACCCAGCAGCCAGCGGCCGAGGCGCTTGGCATCCTCAAGCCTGATGCAGCCATTGCTGAGCGCGCGGTTGCTCTGCGCAAACAGGGCCTTGTTCGGCGTATCGTGCAAGTAAATGCCCTCGGGGTTGGCGAAGTTGAACTTCATCTTGCCCATGCCGTTGGTCGGTCCCGGCAACTGACGGATTTTGACCTGGACCGTACCGGCGGCAACGCCTTTCCAGTCCACGCTGGACGGCGGCACGGCCTGGGTTCCGTTCCAATCGGAAACTACCTCATAGCCACCCTTCTTGAGATAGGCTTCGCCTTCGCTCAGCACGCGCTTGGCGATGATCTTCTTCGCCATATGATCCGGCACGTGCCAGTAAGGATTTAGCGTCGCGTACCAGATGACGCTCGCAATCATCGGAGTGGGGAGTCCAAGCTTGGCCTTGTCGCCGACGATGACCTTCATCGAATCCACCGGCCGGCCGTTGTCGTACATCCACAGCCGCGCCGTCGCCGCGTCCACCAGAACGAACTTGCCTGTCGCCGGAATCGAGCGGGCGCGCTCAAGATTGGCGGCATAGCGAGCCGAATTGCCGCCATTCGGCAGCTTCGCTTCGGCAATCGCCGCGTCGCGCAGCCCTGAATAGATCGGATTCACGTCGGAAATTGTCTTGATGTGGTCCGCCAGCGAGGGCGCACGAAGCGCCTTGCCAAGGATGGCAAATGAAGTCGGCACAACCGGCGTGACCCACTTCTCGCCATAAAGCATCCCGGGAGTCGGC
>DASTVY010000168.1:0-7446 GCA_035758865.1 Sphingomicrobium sp.
CTGGTTGATCGTCGGCATGAAGCCTTCACCTTCCAAAATGGTTACTTTGCGCAACGCAAAAGCGCGAAGTCCCGGCAGCCTTTGGCCACCCGGCCTTCACGTCGTTGAGCAATGTTCAGCTCTTGTCCGGGGGATTTGCGAAGAATCGCGGGGCCCGTCGGACGAGCGGCCCATTAGCGATGCAGCCTCATCCGGTCAACCGCAGTGGGAACGCCCTAAACGCCAATACGTTTTTTCCGCCATGGCAGAATCAGGGATGCGGCGGGGCGTCAAAACCGCAGCGTTGCTCGCCTTTCTGGCGGGCTGCGGCGCGGAAAGCGAGGCTGAAATGACCGGATTCCTGCTCAAAAGCAGCGCCTTTGCCGATGGCTCCGCGCTTCCCACCGAGTTTACCTGCGACGGGGCCGACCAGTCGCCCCCGCTCGAGTGGTCGGAGCCGCCCCGCGGGACGAAGAGCTTTGCATTGATCGTCGACGATCCCGACGCGCCCAGCGGCACCTTCAGCCATTGGGCAGCCTTCAACATTCCAGGCACTGCCCGCGATCTGGCCCCCGGAGCAGGCAACCAGTCCGAAGGGATGATGATCCAGGCCAAGAACGACTTTGGAAAGCCCGGCTATGGCGGCGCATGTCCCCCAAACGGCCATGGGCCTCATCGCTACCGGTTCAAGCTGCTCGCGCTGGACGTCGACCGGTTGGATATCCCCTCGGATGCCAAGGTCAAGGATGTCGAAGCGCAGGCCGAAGCGCATCTGGTCGCGCGCGCAGAGCTGACTGGCACCTACGAGCGAAAATAGCCCGTGGCGAACGACCAATTTGCCAGGAATATGACAGTCAACCTTGGCTCGATGGCCGTCTATCGAAACGGCCTCGCATCCGGTTGCAACTGCCGTTAGTCTTCGGCGTTCGGGGTGCATGCCAGCGTAAACATTCGAGGAGTCACGACATGGCACTCAAATTATCTGCCATCGCTTTGAGCCTGATCGTTGCCGCCGCTCCGCTTTCCGCGGCGCAACCTGAAACCGACCCGATGGCTGGCGCTCCGGCCGCGGGACCCGACGCCAGATATTGTATGCGCGTCGAGCTGACCGGCAATGTCATCGAGCCCATCAAATGTTGGACCCGCGAACAATGGGCCGAACAGGGCGTCGATGTGGACAAGGAATGGGCGAGGGAAGGCGTCCGCGTCATCGCCTGAGGCGACATTTGCCGGTCAGACCCTAATTCGATCGGCAGCCAGCCTGTCATAGAAGGGGCGGCACTGGTCCGCTACGCGCTGCGCCTCGCCGTCAAGTTCGATCGGCTTGGTGTCGGGCTGACCGAAGCCGGTACTGGCCGCGACGGCATCGTACCAATGCGATGCCCAGACGCCGTCTGTTTCCCTAATTCCTGGCTCCCAATGGAGCATCGCTGGGTCCCAGCTGATATCCAGCGCCTGGCAAAGCCGTTGCAGCATGTTGGGCGGATCGCGCAGGATGTCGGCGCTGTCGATGACCGGCGGGGCGTGCCCTAGACGATCCGCCTCACGCTCGAAAAATTCGACCTGGCGCTCCACTCCCAGATGGTCGGGACGCACCGCGACACGCTTGGCCGCATAGCTCGCAATGACCCGCTCTGGATCCCGGATCAGAAAGGCGTGACGCAAGCCCGGCAGGTCGTCGTGCGAGATTGGCCCCACCATGTGATGGGCCATGTGCTTCTGATACCAGATCTGAGCATCTGTGGGGCATGGGCCGGTCATCGTCCGCGCGACGCTTTGCCAGTCGCAATCCATCGACGCCATGACTTGGCCGGCCATCGGCTGCGGATCGCCGGTGGCTTTCAGATAAGCACCGTAAAATGGCTCGTCAGAAACGAATGTGTCGGATCGCGAGCCGAAACTTCGCATCATTGCCGTGGACAGGTTCCTCGGGCCCGACCACATGGCGATGCGGATCGTCACGGGCGCTGCTGCTCCCCGACGTCGCGCTCGACCCGCTCGTGGTAAAGCTGCTGAAGTCGCTCGACGATCGGCCCGCGGCATTCCAACGAGCGTCCGTCTACTTCCCGCACCGGAACGATTCCAGCGAAGGTGCCTGTGACGAACGCTTCCTCGGCGCCATAGACGTCGGTTAGCGAGAAATCCTTCTCGATTGCCGGAATTCCGGCCGCCCTGCAGACTTCCAGCGCCACCCCGCGGGTAATGCCGCCAAGGCAATATTTCCCGCTGGACGTCCATACCTCGCCCTTGCGAACGATGAAGAAATGTGTCGAGTTGCAGGTCGCGACGAAGCCGTGCGGGTCGAGCATCAGGCCCTCGTCCGCGCCGGCCTGTGTCGCCTGGATGCGGGCAGTGATGCAGTTCAGCTTGGAATGGCTGTTGATTTTTTGGTCCTGTACCGCCGGATCGCCCCGCCGGACATGGACCGTGAAAAGCTTGAGGCCTCGCTCGTATATCGCCGGATCCGGTTCCTTATATTCGGGGATGACGACGATCGTCGCCGGGGACACGACCACGCGCGGGTCCTGGTAGGGCGTCGATCGCACGCCGCGCGTGACCATCAGCCGGATGTGAACGCCTTCATCCATCCCATTGGCGTCGAGCGTTTCGTAGAGACGTGCCACCAGCGCGTCGCGCGACAGGCCGACGTCCATCGCAATCGCCTTTGCACCTTCAAACAACCGATCGAGGTGGCGGTCGAGGAAGGCGATCCGGCCCTTGTGAACGCGGAGGCCTTCCCACACGCCGTCACCGAGCATGAAGCCGGAATCGAAGACGGAGACGACTGCTTGCTCGCGAGGCTTAAGCTCGCCGTTCACGTCAATCAGGATCGAGGCGTTTCGCGGATCGGAAACGTCATGCATCTTGGCCATGCGCCGAAGCGTGGAGCCGCTCTAATGCCTTTGCAAGTAGGGCCTTAGATCCGTCCCCGGCGGCCGAATGCCTGACGCGGCATCCTGGCGAAGGGTTCCGGCTCGAACAGCGGTGCGTGCGGAACGGGCACCGCCGGTTCAAGGATGATGGTGCCAGCCACCTCAGCTACCTCCGCCAGCGATGGTCCGGCGACTCTAGCATCAGTGTCCGCGACCTCTTCAGTTTTCGCCTTCTTGGAAGCGGCAGCGCGGCCAGCGCTATTCTTGCGGCTGGTCTTGGGCTTGCGGCCACCGCTCGCGGGAGCAGCCGCCGGCTCGACAACTTCTGGTTCTTCGATGCTGATGTCGGCCAGCGACTGCAATGCAACCGGCGTGTTCGGTACTTCTTCGATCAATTCGGCGAGCTGTACTTCATCCGTGACGGTTACCAGGTCCGCCTGCCCGTCTGCGGCGAAATCGATCCGCTGGGGCTCCGCCAATAAGGCCGGCTCGCGCCGGAACAGATCGAAGAAATGAACCAACCCATAGAGGGTGGCAACGAAGGAGGCTGCCAGCAATGCTGACGCTCCGGTTTGCATCCATGCCCCACCGCAGGACGCCGCAATTCCAACTGCGCAAAGGACCTCGAAGAGGATCCTGCCGCGCGAAGGCTGAAAGCTGTGCATAGTGCCTTCTCCTATGCACCAACCTACCGGAACGGACCCTGCGTAATGGTTACCGAACAGGCTTAACTATTCGGTCGTACCCCCGTCCCATTCTTCGTTGCTGTGACGGGCTTCGGCTTCTTCCTTGGTTGACTGAATGATGCCGTCCTTGTGCTCGGGCGGTCCATAGAGGGTGTAAAGCTTCAGCGGTCCATCGCCAGTGTTGCGCACATTGTGCCGCGCCCCGGCTGGAACGATCACACCGCTGCCGTCGATCACATCATAGCTGTTGTCGTCGATATCAACCTGACCTCGGCCTTCCTCGAAGCGGAAGAACTGGTCGCGGTCTTCGTGAACCTCGGCGCCGATGTCGCACCCCGGCGGGAGGCTCATCAGTACGAGCTGGAGGTTTTTGCCGGTGTAGAGCACGCGGCGGAAGTCCGAATTTCCGGTCGTCTGCTGCTCGATATCGTCATGATAGCCCTTCACTTCATGCCTCCTTGGTCGGATCATGTCCCCAGTTCATCAGCGAATAGCGCCAGCGCGAGGTGTATATGTTCTCCGGGCGCTGCGCACGGTGTCGGTGCACATAGCCGACTACCTTGCGCATATGGGAATAGTCGTCGGCCGACAGTTCGTCGTGCTTCTTGCCGAGCATGGTGACGATCCTTCGTCCGCTGGCATGTCCGACGCTTTCTTGCGCCTTGCCGTCGCTGCCCTTCCAACCGACCTTCCGGCTCTCGTCGGTCTTCAGCCACTGGTCTAGTTCGGTCGCGGTCATGTTGACCGCCAATTCGAAATCGCGCCGGATCTTGGCCTGGTCCACTTTCGCCATGGGGCCTTAACCCCGCATCGGCCAGGCAGTTCAAGCGGGAAATTTCAATGTCTGTGATCGACTACTGCGCCGGCGGTACCAGCACGCCGCCCTTGACCACCGCTACGGGCGCTTCCAGCAGCCGGATGTTTTGTGTCGGATCGCCGGTCACTGCGACAATGTCGCCGTAGCGACCGACCGCGATCGCTCCCACATCCCCCGTCCGGCCAAGCGCTTCCGCAGCGTTGCGCGTCGCGGCCTGGATCGCCTCAAGTGGGGTCATTCCATATTCAACCATGACGGCGAACTGCTGCCCGACCATCGAATGCGGCATCACACCGGCATCTGATCCGAATACCATCCGGACTCCGGCAGCATGTGCCTTGCGGAAATTGTCGCGCTGGATCTGGCCGATTTCACGATCCTTGCGGATATTTTCTTCCAGCTCGCCATTCTTCCGGCCCTCCGCCTGGGTATAGTCGGTATTCTTGATGTCCATCGAGAACCAGACCGGCCGCGACCGCGCCTTGGCCAGGCGGATGCTTTCGTCATCCAGCAGGCTGGCATGCTCGATTGTGTCGATCCCGGCGCGGATCGCGGCATTAATGCCGGAAGCACCATGGGCATGAGCCGCAACGCGCAGGCCCTGCATATGCGCTTCGTCGGCAATGCCGCGGAGCTCTTCCTCGGTCAGTTGCTGCTGGCCCGGCGTGTCGCCGCGTGAAAATACGCCGCCGGTCGCGCACACCTTGATCACCTCGGCGCCATATTTGCGCTGGCGGCGGACCTGGTATTTCAGCTCTTCTGGACTGTCGCCGATGCCTTCCTCCTTGACCTTCTTTTGCAGGCTGGGCGGGAGGAAAGTGTCGTCGCAATGACCGCCCGTGGCGCCAAGCGCATAACCGGCCGGCACGATCCGCGGACCGATGACATATCCGGCTTCGATCGCCTGCTTCAGGCCGACATCGGCCCATTCGCCGGTGCCGACCACGCGCATGGTCGTGAACCCGCCGTCGAGCATGGCCCGAGCGGTACCGGTAGCGACTATCGGCCAGAAGCTGTCGGTATATTCGAGATAGCGGTAGCCGCCGATATTCGCCGGTCCAAGATGGGTGTGCATGTCGATCAGGCCGGGCAGAAGCGTCTTGCCTGTGAGGTCGATATGCCTGACTTCCGCGCCCCAGCGGACCGTGCGCGCATCGCCGATCGAAGTGATCCGGCCGTCATCCCCGATAAAGATCGCCGGATGCTCGACATATTTGCCGGTCGACACATCGAGATATCGGTCGGCAGTGACGACCGACGCGGCGTGAGCCGCAGTGGTGACCAACAACGCAGCGGCCAGCATCAAAAAACGCATGGAGGTCCCCCTAAAATTCTTGATAGGAGGCTTAGCGACTGCTTTGGCCGAGTCCAGCGCCGTCAGCGCCTGACGTGCTCGGGATCATATTCTTCGGAGGTTCGCGGAGCGTCAGGCCGCTCCATATCCAGGCTTTGGCGATAGGCGACGCAGCCGCGCAGGAACTGGGGCCATTCCGGCACCGCGATTTGGGGATCGGTCTTTTCGGGCAGCAATCCCCACAGCTTCGGGTGGTGCCAGCAAAGTTCCATACCGCTGCTGTCGCGATGCTCGCGGACAGCAGCCCTCAGACGCCGGACCTCGTCGATGAGCTGCTCCCGGCTCATCTGCATGAGGTCGGCGTCAAGGTCGGTCATATGTGCAGAACGCGTCCGAAAGCAGAAAGGACGCTTTCGTGCATCATCTCGCTAAGCGTCGGGTGCGGATAGACGGTGTTGATAAAGTCAGCTTCGACCAGCTCCGCCGTCTTGCCGACCGCATAGCCCTGGATCAGCTCGGTCACTTCGGCACCGATCATATGCGCTCCGAGCAGCTCCCCGGTCTTGGCGTCGAACACCGTCTTTACGAAACCTTCGGTCTCGCCCAGCGCGATTGCCTTGCCGTTGCCGATGAACGGGAATTTGCCGACCTTCACGTCATGGCCCGCTTCCTTGGCTTTGGCCTCGGTCAGTCCGACGCTGGCCACCTGCGGGTGGCAATAGGTGCAGCCCGGGATGTTCTTCACATCCATCGCATGCGGGTGGACATCCTTGTTGCCGAGCGCCTGGGCGATCGCCTCGACCGCGATGATGCCCTCATGGCTTGCCTTGTGCGCCAGCCAAGGCGGAGCGGTGACGTCGCCGATCGCCGAAATTCCGGGCACGTTGGTGCGGCACATGGCGTCAGTGTCGATGTGGCCCTTGGTCGTTTTGATGCCGAGCTTCTCGATACCGATACTCTCCGTGTTGGGCGCAATGCCCACCGCGACAATGCAGTGGGAGAAACGCTTCTCCTCGACCTTGCCGTCCTTGGTCTTGATCCTGGCCGCGACGCCCTTGGCATCGGCCTTAAGGCTTTCGACGCCCGCCGATGTCAGCAGCGTCATCCCCTGCTTGGTGAGACTCTTGGCGAGGAAGTCACTGACCTCGTCGTCCTCGACAGGCACCACCCGGTCGAGCATCTCGACCACCATCACCTTGGCACCCATGTCGTTGTAGAAGCTGGCGAACTCGATCCCGATCGCGCCCGACCCGATGACCAGCAGCTCGGTCGGCATTTCGGGCGGGGTCATGGCGTGGCGATAGGTCCAGATTTTCTTGCCGTCGCTTTGCGCGAAGGGCAGCTCACGGGCACGGGCGCCGGTAGCGATGATGATGTGCTTGGCAGCGAGCTCCGTCTTCTTGCCTTCGGCAGTAACGGTCATCTTGCCCGGCGCGGTAATGGTGCCCTCGCCCATGTGCACCGTGATCTTGTTCTTCTTCATCAGGTGCGTAACGCCCTGGTTCAATTGCTTGGCGACGGCGCGGCTGCGGGCGACGATCTTGCCAAGGTCCGGCTTCACCTCGCCGGCGACCAGGCCGAAACTGTCGGCGTGACGCATATGGTGCAGCATCTCGCCCGAGCGGAGCAGCGCCTTGGTCGGAATGCAGCCCCAATTCAAACAGATGCCGCCGAGATTCTCGCGCTCGACGATCGCGGTCTTGAGCCCCAGCTGCGCGGCGCGGATCGCGGCGACATAGCCGCCGGGCCCGGAGCCGAGGACGATCAGGTCGTAACTGTCAGCCATTGTATTCCTCT
>DASTVY010000170.1:0-6896 GCA_035758865.1 Sphingomicrobium sp.
AAGACCCGTGGCCGGCGATGCCGATGCAGCGCGTCCGGCATAGCGGGCGCGCTTGCCCTGGAAGCCGGCCTCGATCAGGCACTCTTCCAGTTCGTCTTCCGCGAAATGCCAAGCGCCGTTGTTCTTCGGCTCTTCCTGCGCCCAGACCAGCTCTTCCAGCTTGGGCATGGCCTTCAGCCGCTTGACCAGCGGATCGCCCGGGAAGGGATAGAGCTGCTCCATGCGGATGATCTCGGTGGTGGTGTCGCCGGCCGCATCGCGCGCTTCCATCAGCTCATAGGCGAGCTTGCCCGAGCAAAGCACGGCGCGCCGCGTCTCGCCCGCAGCCGGCGGATTGAGATCGCTTAGGATGCGGTGGAAATGGCCCTCGCCGATGAAGTCCTGCTTGGTTGACACCGCCAGCTTGTGCCGGAGCAGCGACTTTGGAGTCATCATCACCAGCGGCTTGCGGAAATCGCGCAGCATCTGCCGCCGCAGGATGTGGAAATATTGGGCCGGCGTGGTGCAGTTGGCGACCTGGATATTATCCTCGGCGCAGAGCTGCAGGTAACGCTCCAGCCGCGCCGAACTATGCTCCGGACCCTGCCCCTCGAAGCCATGCGGCAGCAGCAGCACCAGCCCGCTGGCGCGCAGCCACTTGGCCTCACCCGCGGCGATGAATTGATCCATGATTGTCTGCGCGCCGTTGGCGAAATCGCCGAATTGCGCCTCCCACAGCACCAGCGAGCGCGGATCGGCGGTCGAATAGCCATATTCGAAACCGAGCACGCCGAACTCGGAGAGCGGGCTGTCGAGCACCTCGAACATCGGCATTCCGGCAGCATCGCGCTTGGTGCTGAGCGGGACATATTTGTCGCCGCTCTTCTGGTCAGTCCACACCGCGTGCCGCTGGCTGAAGGTGCCGCGGCCTGAATCCTGGCCTGACAGCCTGACCCTGAAGCCCTCCTCGACCAGGCTGCCATATGCCAGCGCTTCGGCCGTCGCCCAGTCGATGCCCTGGCCTTCGTCCAGCGCCTTCTTCTTGGCTTCGAGGATGCGGCCGAGAGTCTTGTGGATGCTGAGGCCTTCCGGAACCGTCGTCAGTAGCTGCGACAACCGCGCATATTCGTCTTCGGTAATGGCGGTGTTGACGTTGCGCCGCGCGTCGACCGGTTCCCCAGGCATGCCGAGGCCCTGCCAGCGGCCCTCGAACCAGTCGGCTTTGTTGGGGAGATAGCTCGATCCGGCCTCGAATTCGCTCTCCAAATGCTGGACAAACTTGGCGGTGGTATCGTCGATCCACTTCTGGTCGACCACGCCCTCGGCGATGAGGCGCGCGCCATAGATCTGGCTGACCGGCGGATGCTTCTTGATCGCCTCATACATTAGGGGCTGGGTGAAGCTGGGCTCGTCGCCCTCGTTGTGCCCGAACCGGCGATAGCACCACATGTCGATGACGATGTCGCGGTTGAACGCCTGGCGGAACTCGATCGCGATCTTGCAGGCAAAGGTCACCGCCTCCGGATCGTCGCCGTTGACGTGAAGGATCGGCGATTGGACCGCCTTGGCCACGTCCGACGGATAGGGTGACGAGCGGGCGAACTGCGGGCTAGTGGTGAAGCCGACCTGGTTGTTGATGACGAAATGGATCGTCCCGCCGGTCTCGTAGCCGGGCAGGCCGGAAAAACCGAAGCACTCCGCCACGATCCCTTGCCCCGCGAAGGCCGCATCACCGTGAAGCAGCAGCGGCAGTACGCTATCGCCTTCCACGTCGCCCTTGCAGGTTTGCGAAGCGCGCGCCTTGCCCAGCACCACGGGGTCGACTGCCTCCAGGTGCGACGGGTTTGGCAGCAGGGACAAGTGGACGGAGTTGCCATCGAACTCGCGGTCGGTCGACGTGCCGAGGTGGTATTTGACGTCGCCCGAGCCGCCGACGTCCGCGGGATTGGTCGCCCCGCCGGCGAACTCGTGGAAGATGGCGCGGTAAGGCTTGCCCATCACGTTTGAGAGGACGTTGAGCCGGCCGCGGTGGGCCATGCCGATCGCGATCTCCTCAACGCCATACTGGCCGCCATATTTGATCACTGCCTCCAGCGCGGGGATGGCACTCTCGCCGCCGTCGAGCCCGAAGCGCTTCGTCCCGACATATTTCTTGGCCAGGAATTTTTCCCACTGCTCGCCGTGGATCACCTTCTCCAGGATCGAGCGCTTGCCCTCCGGGGTGAAGCTGATGGCCGCGTCCTTGCCCTCCATCCGGTCCTGCAGGAAGCGCCGCTCCTCCAGGTCGTTGATGTGCATATATTCGAGGCCGACAGAGCCGCAGTAATTCGCCTGCAGCACGGGCAGGATCTGCCGCACTGAGGCATATTCGAAGCCAAGTGCGCCGCAGAGGTAGATCTTTCGGTCGAGGTCGGCGTCGCCGAACCCGTGATAGGCGGGCGTTAGGTCCGCCGGCAGCTCCCGCTGGGTGAGGCCGAGCGGATCGAGGTTGGCCGCCAAATGGCCGCGCACACGGTAGGTGCGGATCAACATCATCGCCCGGATGCTGTCGTCGGCGGCACGGCGGATCGACGCTTCGTCGCTGACTCCGGCTGCAGCCGCGACCGCCTTGGCCTTCTCGGCGACCTTTTCGATCGTCGCCTCGGTCGGGTCCAGGCCGAGGTTGACCGGGTCGAGCTCCGCCACCGGCCAGTTCGGCCGCGCCCAGCTCGGGCCCTGCTCGCGTTCGATCGCCAGTCCGCTCAGATCGTCCATTGCCTCTTTCCGTCCGCCGTTCAGGCGTTCAGCAGTTCCTTTAGCGTCTTGCCCAGTTCAGATGGGCTCGGGGAGACACGGATTCCAGCCGCCTCCATCGCCGCGATCTTCGATTCCGCATCGCCCTTGCCGCCCGATACGATCGCGCCGGCATGGCCCATTCGGCGCCCCGGAGGCGCCGTCCGGCCGGCAATGAAACCGACCGTCGGCTTTTTACGGCCGCGCTTGGCTTCGTCGGCCAGGAACTGCGCCGCCTGTTCTTCGGCGTCACCGCCGATCTCGCCGATCATGATGATCGACTTGGTCTCGTCGTCGGCCAGGAACAGCTCGAGCATCTCGATGAACTCGGTGCCCTTGACCGGATCTCCGCCGATACCGACCGCGGTGGTCTGGCCAAGGCCCTCGTTCGAGGTCTGGAATACCGCCTCATAGGTCAGCGTGCCGGAGCGCGAGACGACGCCGACGCTGCCCTGCTTGAAGATGTTGCCCGGCATGATGCCGATCTTGCATTCGCCCGGTGTCAGCACTCCGGGGCAGTTGGGGCCGATCAGCCGCGACTTGGACCCGGTGAGCGCGCGCTTGACCTTGACCATGTCCAGCACCGGAATGCCTTCGGTGATGCACACGATCAGCGGCACTTCGGCGTCGATCGCCTCCAGGATCGAATCCGCGGCGAAGGGCGGCGGCACATAGATCACGCTGGCGTCGGCGCCGGTCTGCTCGACCGCTTCCTGAACGGTGTTGAACACCGGCAGGTCGAGATGCTTGGTCCCACCCTTCCCCGGAGTAACGCCGCCGACCATCTGGGTGCCGTAGGCCAGCGCCTGCTGCGTATGGAAGGTGCCGGTTTCGCCGGTCATCCCCTGGGTGATGACCTTGGTGTTCTTGTTGACGAGGATGGACATTAGGCGAGGGTCCCATCGATCTGCTTGCAGGCGACGAGCAGCTCTTTCACCGCATCGACGCTGACCTTGAAATTCTGCTCGGCTTCGTCGTCCAGCGCGATCTCGATCACTTCCTCTACTCCGTTCGCGCCGATCACGGTCGGAACACCAACGTAGAGGCCGTCGAGGCCATATTTGCCCTCGACATAGACCGCGCAGGGCAGGATGCGTTGCTGGTCGCCGAGATAGGCTTCGGCCATGGCGATGGCGGAGGTGGCCGGGGCGTAATAGGCGCTGCCGGTCTTCAAGAGCGCGACGATCTCGCCGCCGCCGCCGCGGGTGCGTTTGACGATCTCGTCGATCTTTTCCTTCGACGACTTGCCCATCTTGACCAGGTCGTCGACCGGTATTCCGGAGATGGTGGTGTAGCTGGTGACCGGGACCATCGTGTCGCCGTGGCCGCCGAGCACGAAGGCGTTCACATCCCTGACCGAAACGCCGAATTCCTGGGCGAGGAAGGTGGCGAAGCGGGCGCTATCCAGCACGCCTGCCATGCCCACGACCTTGTTGTGCGGAAGTCCGGAAAATTCGCGCAGCGCCCAGACCATCGCGTCGAGCGGGTTGGTGATGCAGATCACGAACGCATCAGGCGCATGCTGGCGGATGCCCTCGCCGACCGTCTTCATCACCTTGAGGTTGATGCCGAGCAGGTCGTCGCGGCTCATGCCCGGCTTGCGCGGGACGCCCGCGGTGACGATCACCACATCGGCGCCGGCAATGTCGGCATAGTCGTTGGTGCCCTTGATGTTGGCATCGAAGCCCTCGATCGGGCCGCACTGCGCAAGGTCGAGCGCCTTGCCCTGCGGAATGCCCTCGGCGATGTCGAACAGGACGATGTCGCCCATTTCCTTTTTCGCCGCGAGGTGCGCCAGCGTGCCGCCGATCATCCCGGCGCCGATCAGCGCGATTTTCTTGCGTGCCATGGGCTGAAATTGACCTTTCGAAATTTCTGTCTGGAAGCGGCGTGGGCCGCCGTGCGGCGCCCGCTTAGCGGCATGCGTCTTGACGGGCAACCGGTTGGCGGGGGAACGATTGCGAAACGAACGGTTTTTTTGGTGAACGGGCCGGTCACTGACAGTTCAGCCTGGCTTTGATAGGTTCAAGTCAACATTTCGAAGGATATTTTATGACGAAGCTCCTCATGTTGGCGGGAATTGCGGCTCTAGCGGTCAGCGGCCCGAGCCTTGCCGATCCGGGCAAGGGCAAGGGCCACGGCGCCAAGGGCCATTCCGCTCACAGCGCTGTCGGATATGGTGTGGGCGGCTGCCCGCCTGGCCTCGCCAAGAAGAACAACGGCTGCATGCCACCGGGGCAGGCTAAGAAGCTGTACAGGACCGGACAGCGCTGGCCGCTGGGTTATGGCCATGCGTGGAATTACAACCAGATCCCGTATGACTTGCGCACGCGCTACGGCTTCAACCCCAACGACAATTACTATTATGGGGACGGCTATGTGTACCGCGTCGATCCGGCAACCATGCTGATCAGCCAGGTCGTGAGCGCAGTGTTGCGCTAGAAAATTTTAGAGCGGGGTCAAGGAAAGGCCGCCCGGACCACCGGGCGGCCTTTTTCGTTACTATCGTTCTTCGATCAGGCTCAGGATATTGCCGTCCGGGTCCTTGAACCAGGCAGTCTTCATCCCTTCGCCTTCGTAAATGTCGCCTTTCGGGGTCAGGCCCTCGAGCTCATAATGTTCGAAGGCAATGCCCTTTTCCTTGAGGGCTCTGACCTCATCTTCGATATCATCGACGTCGAAGGTGAGTGCAGTGGCCTTATTGGTCCCGGCAAACTCCGACCGGTAAACGCTGACCTGGGTATCACCGCTTTTAAGCATGAACCCTTCGCCGAAATCGTCGACCTGTTTGAGGCCAAGATTCTCCTCATAGAATTTACGGGCCCGGTCGAGGTCCTTGACCGCGAGCATCGGGGTGGCGTCGGCTTTGCCGAGCATGGTCGTTCTCCTCCTTTTTGGGAGAAGAAAAAACGATTGGGCAGAGGGCGGCGTTCCCGCGTTCGCCACGGTTAACGGGCGCCTCGTGGAGTGTCCTACTTCCCCGCCAGCGCCTTCAGCATCATCTCCCAGAACAGCACATTGTCGTAAACGGCGCGGACGGCCATGCGCTCGTCGAGGCCGTGGGCACGCTCGTCTTCCGGAGTGATGCCCCAGCTGCCGTCGATGCCATAGACCGGCATTCCGGCTTCGCGGAAGAAGGAGCCGTCGGTCGCACCCGCGGACATATAGGGTGCGATAGGAACGCCCTTGCCGTTGAGCGCGGTCACCGCGTCCTGATAGGCCTTGGCAACGTCGGCGCGCTGCGGCGACACGGGGGTTGCGCGGCCGATATAATTGGGATCTTTGGTCACCTCGACGCCGGCGCCGACGATCCCCTTCAGTTCCGTCAGGACCGTGTCGGGACTGACGCCCGGAAGGATACGGCAATTGACCGTCGCGTCGGCCATTTGCGGCAGGGCGTTGTCGGCGTGGCCGCCCTTTAGCTCCGTCGCGACGCAGCGGGTGCGGGTTAGGCCGGTTTCCAGCTCGTTCGCCTCGATCGCGTCGGCGGCGGCACCATCATTCTCATTGGCCAGCCATGCGCGGATCGACTTGCCGAGCTCGCTGTCGCCTTCCTGGCGCGCGCGCAGGGCGAAATAGCCGCGCGTTGTTTCGTTCAACTTCGGCTCGAAACGATGTGCCTCCAGCTTCTTGAGAGCGGTGGCGAGCTCGTAAATGGCGTTGTCCTTCCGTGGACGGCTGGAATGGCCACCCTTGTTGCGGACCGTGAAATGATAGGATTGAAACGTCTTCTCGGCGGTTTGCAGCGCGAATCCTAGCGGCGTGCCGCTGGCGAGGAAGGCGCCGCCCCCGCCGTCGGAATTGAGCGCATATTCGGAATCGGTCAGCGGCCGCCATTCGGTCGCGCCCAGCTTGGCGCCATTGCCCTTGGTTTCCTCGTCGCCGGTGAAGAAGAGGATGAGGTCGCGCTTTGGCTTCCAGCCGGCTTGCTTCAGCTTGAGGAACGACATGACGAGGCCGGTCATGCCGGCCTTGTTGTCGTTGGAACCACGGCCATAGAAATAGCCGCCCTCTTCGCGGAATTCGAACGGATCGAACTTCCAGTCCTCACGCTTGGCCTCGACGACGTCCATGTGGGCCATCAGCAGGATCGGCTTGGCGGTCGGCTTGTCGGCACGCCAACGCGCGATCAGCGCAGCCGTCTT
>DASTVY010000176.1:0-2090 GCA_035758865.1 Sphingomicrobium sp.
TCGGTCACGCTGCCGCCTCCAAAAGGCGCCGAAGCGCGACTTTCAGCTTGCCCTGCGAAGTCCGAAGCCAGGCCAGCGGCGCCGCGATACTGTCCTCTCCGCGAGCAATCCTGCCGACCAGGACTTCGGGAGGGCAAGGCAGCCGGCTCACCGGGTCAAAATAGGTTGGGTAAAGGATCAGCGTCGCGGCGACCAATTCGTCGAGCGTGCGGCGGCGACTTCGTCGGGAGGGGACGGGGCCATGGTCGGTCGTCAGCCCCCAGCCGGCGTAGAATGGCACGCCGTGGGTGGTCACCTGCTTGCCTCGGAGCAGCGCCTCGAAACCGCCGAGAGACGTGATGCAGTGGACTCGGTCCACACTTTCGATCAACGCGCTGATCGAACCACCGCGCTCGATCTCATTGGCATACTCCATCGCCTTTCGGTCCGGGACATGACCCTTCCGGTGGCCTGCCTCGACATCCGGATGCGGCCGATAGATGAGCCAGGAATCCGGCTCCAGCTCGCGCGCCCGCATTAGCAGGCCGAGGTTGGTCTGGCCGGGAGCGCCATTCAGAATGGATCGATCATCTTCGACCTGCCCCAGGACCAGAACCCGTCGTCCACTGCCTAAGCTTAACTGCTGGCGGGCTCCGCCGTCATATTTGCTGATCCCGGCTTCGATGATCATCCGCCTCAATCGCGCGGCCCGATCGAGCAGCGCTTCGTCCATGTCGGCGGAAACCAGGATGCGCTCGAGGTCGCTCGGGCCGGCGGGATCGAAGTAGATCCCGGAAAAGTCGACCACGATGGACAAGGGGGGGATGCAATTGGCACCGAGGCCGCGTCCACGGATCATTCCATCTTCGATTTCGGCGACGGGTAACCCCTCCTCAGTGACGCGGTCGAGTACGTCTACCGGAGTCCGCGACTTCCAGGCTGCGAAATATGAGTCGTTGGAAGGTATCGCGGGGAGGGCCGCTGCGTGCCGCGGCAGCGAAGTGCCGTCCCACAGCATCGGGTCGGCCGTCGGCCGCTTCCAGCCCGCTACGCCGAACACCGTGGAAATCAACCGATTGCGGTCGATCAGCCGGCGCCAGTCGGACAGCATCTCGACTGCCTGGATCGCGCTGATCGCCTCACCGCTGAAAGGAGAGGCGTAGATCCGGCTTCCGACTAACTGTTCAACCGTGCTGATCAGCTCATCGTCGTTGGCAACGGCTTCGAACCTGCCTTCGCCGAATATCTTCAACGGCCGCTCGGCAAGCGCCGCTACTAGGGCAAGTTCGTGGTTTGCGTCGGCCCAGACTTGGCTTGCCGCTTCGGCAATGTGCCACCAGTCCAACTCACCATGCAGCAGCGGCGCCTCAATGCGCTGGGAATGGTCGAAATCAATGACGATGCAGCGGTCACGCAATCCCTCGCCAGCCGCGGCTTCAAGCATCTCGGCGGCCTGGCTGCGGGAGGAGGGTGCCAGGACCAGGTCTCGCCCCTCCGGCAAATTTGGACGGCCGCCCCAGAAATTTCCACCGACCCGCTTGCTCCTCAGTAGGGCAACAAGATCGCCCGCCTGCTCATGATCGATCAGCGACTTTCCGGCCAATGCAAATGGACCGCAGCGGTGGCCGGGAAATGGTGGGATCTTGAGGAAAGGTTCGGCCATCTAGGCCTCAACGCCAATCAAGACCGAGCTTTTGACCGCCGCATCGACCTGCTTAGCCTGGCGAAGGAAATCGCTGAGTTCTGACAGCGAGAGTGCGCTTGGCCCATCGCATAGTGCGGCTCGCGGGTCCGGATGGGCTTCGACGAACAGTCCGGCGATGCCCACCGCCAGTCCGGCTCGCGCCAAAGGGACGGCCTGCGCCCCACGTCCGTCCGCACAATCGACGCGGCCACCCGGCCGCTGCAGGGCATGCGTCACGTCAAAGATGACTGGAGCTAGACTCTTCATATCGTCGATGCCCAGCATGTCGACGACGAGATTGTTGTACCCGAAGCTGGTGCCCCGCTCGCACAGCAAGATCTTTTCGTTACCGGACTCGCGGAACTTCTCCAGGATGTGCCGCATCTCGGCGGGAGCGAGGAATTGCGGCTTCTTGACGTTGATCACG
>DASTVY010000190.1:0-4513 GCA_035758865.1 Sphingomicrobium sp.
CGATGCGACCGCTCCATTCCGGCGCGAAAGTCGCCGGCTTGCCCTTAAGGTCCTGCGTGGTTCCAGGCGGGAAGCCCGGCAGCGCAGCCGCCTGATCATAATCCGTGAACTCGGAATCCAGGTAAGCGACGCTGGCGAACAGCGACAGACCCCGAACCGGCTTGATCGTGCCGTCGAACTCGAAGCCCTGGTGACGCAGGTTGCCGGCATTGCGGACCGTGAAGCTGGTGCCGTCAAACGCGCGATCCTGGAAGCCCTTGATGTTCATCCGGTAGAAGGTGAGGTTGGCGGTCAGTTTGCGGTCCCACCAGCTGGACTTGGCGCCAAGCTCCCAATTCTCTGTGGTCTCGCGATCGAACACGCGACGAGGACCGTTCAGCGCGGGGAAACCTGCACCCGAGTTGTAGCCCGCCGACTTGTAGCCGGTGGAGTAGGAGCCAAAGAACAGCAGGTCCTCGTTCGGCTCATAATTGAGGCCGAGGCGATAGGTGAACCTGCTGTCGCTGATGTCCGGCAGGGTTTCGTGCTCCGTAGCGCGGACCGTTGCGAGGAAGGGATTGGTGAACTGGTCGTACGTCCCTTCCTTTTCGTCCTTGCTGTATCGACCGCCGACCGTCGCGAAGAACTGGTCGGTGAAGTGGAAATTGGCCTGCGCATAGGCCGCATAGCTGTCGACCGTCTGGTGAACTTCCTGCACGGTGGCATTCTCGATCTGCTCGCCACCGGCATTATTGAGCGCCGTGTGGCAAAGCAGGTTCCCCGGGCCACCGACTGGCCGAACAATTTTGTCACAGAACTGGTCGTTGATGTGCAGGTTTTCGCCCTGCTTGTACTTCTCATGGAAGTAATAGAGGCCGGCAACCAGGTCGAGGCGGCCATTGAGCCACTGCTCGGTCGGCGAGATGAACTGCAGCTCGTGATTCTGGCTCTTCGAATCGAACAGGCCGGTACGCGACAGGATCCGGGCGGGCGTAAAGATCACGTCGCCGTCCAGCTGCTCATTGTCCCAGTCGCGATAATTGTTGATCAGGCGGATGGTCGAGCCGCCGCCGATGTCCCACGACAGGGTGCTGTTGAGACCCCACTGCTCGTCGTCGACGTCGGCAGTGAGGAACTGGTTCATGTCATTGTCTTTAAGGTCGGTGTCCGGCGCACCGAGGAAGGCGCTGAGGAACGCAAACTGCGCGTCGTTGACGCTGCTCCGGTCAAAATCGATGTTGGTCGCGCCGTCGCCGCTGATCTTCGAATAGTCGGCGCGGAATATCCATTCGATCGGGCCGACTTCCGTGCGGAAGCTGCCGCGCAGGATGCTGTCGTCGGTGCCGCCGACCTGCTTGTCGTCCAGCTTGTTGTGCCAATAGCCTTTGAACCACTGCTGCGATCCGGCGAAGCGGAACGCCGCATTTTCGCCGACCGGCACGTTGACGTAGCCGGTGGCCTTGTAGCGATCTCCGTTTCCGATCTCGCCCGTGACCTCACCTGACAGGTCGCCAAACTTGGGCCGCGCCGTATGGAAAGAAACTGCGCCGACGCTGGCGTTACGGCCGAACAGCGTGCCCTGCGGACCGCGCAGCACTTCGACGCTCTCCATGTCGAGCAACGAGCTGATGACCGCTCCGACGCGGGGCACATAGGCGCCGTCGAGGAACACTGCGACGCTCGGTTCGACGGTGGTGTTGCTGGCCGCGCCGATGCCGCGGATGGCAAGGCGGACGTAGCTGGTCTGCGCGCCCTTGGCGACGCTCAGGTTCGGCGTGACCTTGGTTAGCCCCTCGAGGTTGACGACATTGTTCTTCTCGAGCGTGTCGCCTGAGAATGCAGCGATTGAAATCGGCACGTCCTGGACGTTCTCCGACCGCTTTTGGGCGGTGACCACGATTTCCGTGTCATCACCTGCGTTCGCTTCGGCGGCCGGCTCGGCCGCAGGCGCGGCCTCTTCGGTCGTGACGGCTGCGGCGTCGGCAGCAGCCTCCTGAGCAAAGGCAGGACTAGAGCTTAGAGCAATGGCCAGCGCAAAGGCGCTGGCGTAAGCATTTACGCGATATCGGCCAGACATTTAGATTGATCTCCCCAGGAGGCTTTTCTTTTCAGGATTAGCTTCGCCTGGGGAGAAAATTTTAGATATTACGCCAAACTGTTTATCAATGCGGACAGCTCAATCGAGCTTCAGGCGGACGAATGCCATCGCGCCATTGGGATCTCCGCCATAGACCGGCTCGAGCTCTTCGGGCACGAAATTGAAGGCATAGAGACCGCCGAGGCCGAGTTTCAGGTTGGTCGCCACCCGGAAATCCTTGAGCAGGCCAACACTTACCTTGCCGACGCGGAACGCTTCCCCATGATGGTCGTCCACTTCGTCATGTTCGACCACCAGCTCGTTGTTTTCCGTGATCTCGCCGCGCCCGAACAAGGTCCAGTCGTTCCAGTTCAGTGAGCTTTCCAGCGCGAATGCGTCGAAGCTGTCGCCGTCGATCGTCTTTCGGCCCCAGGCCAGGCTGGTCGACCACCATCCATCCTTCATCGGCCGCGTGTAGATGCCGCTGGCCGACCAGCGCCTTTGGTCGATGCCGGGCTCCAGCTGCTCGGGATCCTCGAGATGAGCCCAGCTGCCCTGCAGCGCCAGGGTTGAAGCGGGGTTCCAGGACAAGCGCACCGAAGTAGAATCCAGCGGCGCGGTTTCGATGTTCCAGCGGTGCTGGTCGGGCTCGCGCCCATTGAATCGCGAAACCTCGATCTTGGCCGTGTCGTGCACCAGCCCGGCGGTCAGCACGCCGAAGGTGATATGCGTCGAATCCAGCCAATGGTGGCTGATCGGCGCTTCCGGCGAAGCGCTGATCGACTGGCGATGCATGAAGGCCGGCGGTCCGAACGCCGGTTCCCCCGGCAAACCGGCGTAGAGGAAGACGCTGCTCTTCGGCCCGATATTCTGGGATACGCTGGCCGACAGCTCCATGAAGAAATCGTGCGGGTGCTGGCGGTCGACCAGCGGCTCTTCGCCGTCGGCGGTCTCTCCGCTGGCGAGCAGCAGGGGATAGCCGCGCTTGCCCATCAGCGGATCCGGGCTGACCATCGCCTTGAACTGCAGCGTGCCGTCGCCGATCTGACGGCGCGCCATGCCCATCAGCATGCCGGCGACATATGTCTTGTCGTCGCCGCGCGGCTTTTCCTGCCAGCTGTGGACCAGGTCCAGTTCGCCATGGGCCATGAAGGTCCACTCGCCGCTCATCAGATGGAGGCCGCCATGCTCGCTCGTGTCGGGCTGCCAGGCGGTGCCCGATGCTTCGCGGGCCATGGGGTAGGGGCCGAGCGCGCCGGTCATCGCCATCTCGTGACCGGAGTGGTCTTCGCTCTCGGTGGCGGGCGGCGCCGCGTGCTGCCCATGGTCCATCTGCCCATGGTCCATCTGCTGATGGTCCATCTGGCCATGATCGGGGGCGGGCTCTTGGGGTTGTTCTGCTGGCGGTTCGGGTTGGGCAGGGGGCTGGTGCTGCTCGTGGCCAGGATGCTGGGCATTGGCAGGGGCAGTCGACACGATCGCGCCGAGCGCGGCCGCGGCCAGAAGTGCGGGTTTCACCGTCATACTCCGTCAATCGCAAGGAAGGGGAAGGAGCGCCGCCTTTACGGTAGCGCCCCAGGCCGGTCAGCGGGCGTTGTGCCCTTCATGACCTGCATGGCCGGACTCGGCCGGCTTGGCCTCGCCCTTTTCCTCCATGCATTCCATCTTGCCTTCCTTGCCCTTCATTTTCTCGCAGCATTCCTTGCAGTCATGCTTGGCCGCGTCCTTCTGGGCGTGACCGGCGTGAGGATCGGTGGCCGGGGCGGTCTGAGCCACGGCGGGAACGGCAAGTGCAAGCGCGATCGCGCCAATCAACATTTTCATTTTCTGTCTCCGTGAAATCGAGTTTTCTTAAAATTCGTCCGATTTCACGAAAGTCGGGGAGGGGGCGTCGCGATCTCGCCCAGGTAACCGCGATAGAAGCGATCCAGCCCCGGCCGCTCGGTCGCGTGCGGCAGTTGGAGCACTGCCTCACCAATCGCCGGAAGCATCGCCGCGGCCATGCATCCGGCGGCGCAGCAGGGCTTGTCCTGATGCTTGTCATGCTTGGCCGGGGCGGGCTGGTCGTCGCAATGTCCGGCCTTGCCCATGCTCGAATGATGACCGGTCGCGGCCGCGCTCGCCTCGCCCATCGGCATTGCAAATGGCGCGAAGGCCAGGGCCGCGGCAACCAGCATCGACAGGAAGTAACGGACGCTCACGAACGGCCCTATGGCCGGAAAGCGATTTATTGGCAACGCCATGGCAAATTTATCGACCCGGGATTGGCTCTTTCCGGCGAAAACGTCTACAAGTGTCCGCGACGCGGCGGCCTCTGTGGATCAGGTCGTTTGCGCCGCGTGGACGGCGCCGCATCGGGAGGCGCCGGGGGCCCAAGTGGAGGAGCGTCTAATATGGTGAAAAATGTCGGTACGGCCGATCGCGTGGCGAGGCTGTGCTTTGCTGCATTATTGGGAT
>DASTVY010000193.1:0-2508 GCA_035758865.1 Sphingomicrobium sp.
GATCGACCAGCGCTGGCTGCTCGAGCTTGCGGCGGACCGCACGCCGTTCATCGACCAGGCGCAGTCCTTGAACCTGTTCATCCGGGCCGACAGCGACAAGTGGGACCTGATGATGCTGCACTTCCGCGCCTGGGAGCTGGGAATCAAGTCGCTCTACTACCTCCGTTCCAAGTCGGTGCAGCGCGCCGGCTTCGCGGGCGGCGTCGAGGCAGACAACACGCCGGATCTCAAGGAAATCCAGCTCGCCAGCTCGACCGACTATGATGAGTGCCTCGCATGCCAATGAGAGGGGTTCATTGGCTGGACGAGGCACGCGAGCGGAGCGAGCGCGAGTAATGACCACCACGCAGATCATCGAGCTGGTCGTCGCCGCGGGGCTGATTGCCCTGTCGGTGATCGTCTATCGCCGCAAAGGTCCCGAGGGCGACAGCGGCTATGGCAACCAGGGATCGGTGATTGTGCTGTTCATCGCGATCCTCCTGATCATCCACGGGCTCGGCCTCATGGAATATCGCCCGACGCAGGGCGAGATCGAAGCGGCCCGGGAGACGGCGTCGCAATGAGCGTGATCAGCCTTATCAACCTCGGCATCGGCGCCGCCGCGCTAATCGGCGGTCTCGTCATGCTGGCCTTCACGCTGAAGCGCCACAAGCGCGATCATCCCAAGGGCGTCGCGATGCTGATCGCCGGCATGATGGTCACCGCCTTCGGCCTCTTCATCACCGCTTTCGCCATCGCTTTCGCAACCGCGGAGCAGCCGCAATGACCAGAACGCGCCTCTTTGTCCTCGTCGCCATGGCCCTCACCGTCGCGGCCTGCGTCGCCAAGCAGTCGATGTCCGCGGTCAATCCGGCCGCGCCCGGCTTCCTTGAAGGCGTGTGGCACGGCTTCATCTTCCCGGTCGCGTGGATCGTCTCGCTCTTCACCGATCAGATCGCGGTCTACCAGGTCCCCAACAACGGCGGCTGGTACGATTTCGGTTATTTCGTCGGCATCTGTTTCCTGGGTGTCGGCGCCCGCAGTTCCAAGAGAAGGTAAGCGTCATGCCGCTTCTGCAAGCATCAAAAACCTACAAGCCGTTCGAATACCCTTGGGCGTTCGAATATTGGAAGCGCCAGCAGCAGATCCACTGGATGCCCGAGGAAGTGCCCTTGGGCGAGGATTGCCGCGACTGGGCGCAGAAGCTGACGGAAGGGGAGCGCAACCTGCTCACCCAGATCTTCCGCTTCTTCACCCAGGCCGACGTCGAGGTGCAGGACTGCTACCACGACAAATACGGCCGCGTGTTCAAGCCGACCGAGATCAAGATGATGCTGACCGCCTTCTCCAACATGGAGACGGTGCACATCGCGGCCTACAGCCACCTGCTCGACACCATCGGCATGCCCGAAAGCGAATATTCGGCCTTCCTCCAGTATAAGGAGATGAAGGACAAGCACGACTATCTCGCCACCTTCGGGGTCGACAGCGACGCGGACATCGCCCGCACGCTGGCCATGTTCGGCGGCTTCACCGAGGGGCTGCAGCTGTTCGCCAGCTTCGCCATGCTGATGAACTTCCCGCGCTTCAACAAGATGAAGGGCATGGGCCAGATCGTCAGCTGGTCGGTCCGCGACGAGAGCCTGCACTGCGAAGGCATCGTCAAGCTGTTCCACGCCTTCGTGAAGGAGCGGGACTGCCTGACCCAGGCGGTCAAGGACGACATCATCGACTGCTGCCAGAAGACCGTTCGGCTGGAGGATGCGTTCGTCGACCTGGCGTTCGAGTTCGGGCCGGTCGAGGGCATGACCGCCAAGGAGATCAAGAAGTACATCCGCTACATCGCCGACTGGCGGCTTGGGCAGCTGGGCTTCAAGCCGATCTACATGGTCGACGAGCACCCGCTCCCCTGGCTGGCGCCGATGCTCAACGGCGTCGAGCACGCCAACTTCTTCGAGACCCGCGCGACGGAGTATTCGAAGGCGGCCACCCGCGGCACCTGGAACGAGGTGTGGGACAATTTCGACCGCCGGCAGAAGGCCAAGGCGGCCAACGACGCGCCGGCTGAGGCCGAGGGCGAGGATATGTTCAGCCGGGCGGGGGTTGCGGCGGAGTAATCCGCCTTTTCCCCTCCTCCTGATGGGGTGGGGCTATCGGCTGGCTGAGGTTCCCCACTGTCATTGCGAGCGCAGCGAAGCAATCCAGCGCTTCTTGCGTCGCCGCTCGCGCATTTTGATCTTGTCGACAAGCGGGCGGTCGGCAAGCTGTCTGTTGCAACACGCGTGGCACAAAACGATGTTTTCTAGAGTCTGCGGGCCCCCTCGCGATTTGGCGATCAAATGCTCCAAGGTCGGAGCTCTTGCTGAGTTCGGCACCGCGCTGAAATCCAATGGCTCGCCGCAAAGCCAACATCCGCCACCATCGCGCGCGCGCAGACGATCCAGATTGCTGATGTTATCCGGTCCGGACATGTAGATTTCTTTCTCCGGGACCTTACTCAGCCGCGTTGATCTCCAGCGTATATTCGCT
>DASTVY010000280.1:0-11558 GCA_035758865.1 Sphingomicrobium sp.
GGCTGGCCGATCAATCGCTCACCGTCCTTGGTGAAGGCGACGACCGAGGGAGTCGTACGCGCACCTTCCGCATTCTCGATGACCTTGGGCTTTCCCCCCTCCATCACCGCAACGCAGCTATTGGTGGTGCCCAGATCGATCCCGATCACTTTCGCCATATTTTCATCCTCTGCTTGCCCCTCGTGGACGCGCTGCCCAGCTGCCCACGAATTGATGTTTCGCGGGCGATATAGGTCTGTGTTTTCAAGCGACAAGGGCTGGCCCCGCCGAGCAGAAGCTTGGATTTGTGGAGAAATTGTAGCGGTGTTGCCTTACGGCATCGCCATCCCGCCATTCACATGAAGGGTTTGCCCCGTCACATAGCCCGCTTCGCGGCTGGCCAGGTAGACAACCGCCGCACCGATATCGTCACCCGTTCCCATCGCGCCGGTCGGGATCTTGGACAATATCCCTTCCTTCTGAGCGTCGGTCAGCGCGTCGGTCATGGCCGAGGTCATGAAGCCCGGCGCGACGCAATTGACAGTGATTCCGCGGCTCGCGACTTCCTGAGCGAACGCTTTTGACATGCCGATGAGGCCGGCCTTTGAGGCGACATAATTGGCCTGTCCCGGGTTGCCGGTCACTCCGACAACCGAGGTGATGTTGATGATCCGGCCGTGCCGCGCCTTCATCATCGGCTTCATCGCAGCCCGCATCAGGCGGAAGGCGCCCTCAAGGTTGATCGTGATGACCTGATTCCACTCCTCGTCCTTCATCCGCATTGCGAGGTTGTCGCGGGTCACGCCGGCATTGTTGACGAGGATGTCCAGCTTGCCGCCGAGTGCCTCGACCGCGCGCGGAACGAGTTGATCGACCTGCTCGGCATTACCGAGGTCACAGACCAGGGTGACGTGATCGCCGCCCAGCTCCTTGGCGAAGGCTTCCAGCTTGGCTGCGTTGGAGCCGGACAGCGCCAGCCGAGCCCCCTGCGCGCTGAGTGCCCTGGCGATCGAGCTGCCCAGGCCACCCGAAGCTCCCGTCACCAGCGCAGTCATTCCGCTAAGGTCAAACATCATGCGAGCTCCTTGGCGATGGCTTCAATGTCTTCGATCGTGACGACGCTGGTCACCTTGACGTCGGGGGCGATGCGCTTGACCATCGGACCGAGCACCTTGCCGCCCAGCTCGATGAATTCCACGACACCGGCAGCGGCCATATTGGCGATGCTTTCCCGCCAGCGGACCATCCCCGTCACCTGTTCGACCAGCAGCCGCTCGATCTCCGAGGGATCGGCAACCGCCGCCGCGGTGACATTGGCAAACAGGGGAACGTGCGGCGGCTCAATTACCGTCTGGCCAAGCGCTTCGGCCATGGCATCGGCGGCCGGTTGCATCAACGGACAATGGAACGGCGCCGACACCGGCAGCGGCACAGCGCGCTTGGCGCCCATGTCCTTGGCGATTGCGATGGCACGGTCGATCGCGCCCTTATGGCCCGATAGCACGACTTGCGAGGGATCATTGTCGTTGGCGACAGTGCAGACTTCGCCTTCGGCTGCCGCAGCCGCAATTTTTTGCGCAAGCTCGAGGTCCGCTCCGAGCAGTGCCGCCATCGCTCCGACGCCGACCGGCACGGCCGCCTGCATCGCCTGGCCGCGCAGCTTGAGCAGCTTGGCGGTGGTCGCCAGATCGAACGATCCGGCCGCCGCCAACGCCGAATATTCGCCAAGGCTGTGGCCGGCGACGAAATGAGCGGCCTTGTCGAGGGAAACACCGCCCTCCCGGGTTAGCGCACGGAACACCGCCAGAGCATGAGCCATGATTGCCGGCTGGGCATTTTCGGTGAGCTTGAGATAGTCGTCCGGCCCTTCGCGCATCAACTTGAAGAGATTCTGGCCGAGCGCCTCGTCAACTTCTGCAAACACGTCGCGGGCGGCCGCGCTCGCCTGGCTCAGGGCATCGCCCATGCCGACCGATTGGCTGCCCTGCCCCGGAAAAAGGAATGCGCGCATCGAAATCCCTGTTGTTCTGTGCTTAGGTCGCGGGCGGACTAGGCCGGTCAGTCAAGAATGCCAAGTGCACGCACGGGGGAGAAAGCAAGGATGAGCGAATCGGAGGGCGGCCGGCAGCTCGGCATTTGGATGTGCCTGGCGCTGGTTGTCGGCAATATGATCGGCTCGGGCATATTCCTGTTGCCCGCCAACCTCGCCCCGCTCGGTGCCAACGCGATTTGGGGCTGGGTCCTCACGATTGGCGGAGCGATGTGCCTCGCCGCTGTATTTTCAGCCTTGGCCAAGGCCATGCCCGAAGCCGGGGGGCCTTATGATTATGTCGCCGGCGCGTTCGGAGCGCCGCCGGCCTTCCTGGTGATGTGGAGCTATTGGATCTCCACTTGGGTGACCAATTCGGCAATCGCGATCGCGGCCGTCAGCTATCTGAGTTCCCTGTCACCCGGCTTTTTCGCTCCGCCCGGCGTCGCTGCACTGGTGGCGATCGGTTTTGTCGCGCTGTTCACCGTCGTGGCCTGCACCGGCGCCCACGTTTCGGGTCGGGTGCAGATCATGACGAGCATCCTGAAGATCATGCCCCTGCTCGCGGCGATGGTGATCGCGCTGATGGTGATCGGGCGTGGCGATCAGCCCGCGCAGTTCGCGCCGACGCCGGTTACTCCCAATGGCATTGCGACCGCAGCCGCCCTCACTCTGTGGGCGATGCTGGGCTTCGAATGCGCGACTGTCCCGGCGGCCCGCGTAAAGGATCCGGCCAGAACGATCCCGCGCGCGACGCTAATCGGTACGCTAGCGGTCGGCCTAATCTACCTTGCCGCTTCCAGCGCCGTGTTCCTGCTCCTGCCGGCCGATGTGGCGGCAAAATCCCCTGCCCCATTTGCCGATCTCGTCGGAAGTTTCTGGGGGCCGACGGCGGCAACCCTCGTCGTTTTCTTCGCAGCCATTTCCTGCCTTGGCGCGCTCAATGGCTGGGTCTTACTGCAGGGAGAGGTTCCGCTCGCGCTGGCCCGGCGTGGAGTCTTTCCGCAGTGGTTCGGAAAAGTGAACCGGCGTGGCATGCCGGTCCGGGCCCAGCTACTCGGCTCCGGCCTATCGGTGGCGCTGGTGGCGGCCAATTATACGAAGGGTCTTACCGAGCTATTCGCTTTCATGGCGCTGCTCGCAACAGTCGCGACCTTGGTGCTCTATCTTTTTGCAGCTTTGTCCGCGCTTCGCCTGATGATGACCGGCCGGCTCAAGACCGGCTTGATGCTGATCATCACTTTGGTCGGCGCAGTCTACGCCGTTTGGACCTTTTACGGGGCCGGCCGGGAAGCCACGCTTTGGGGCTTGCTGCTGTTGATGACCGCCATTCCAGTCTGGTTTGGAATGCGGCTCAGCTCGCTCTGGACCGCTCCTGCTCAGGAGGCCACGTCCACCGCATCCAGGGAGTAATAGACGTCGGTGGAAGTCGCGTCCGCGTTCTTAAAATGTGGGGAGGGGATGGCGATGGCAGACACCGACGAGGGTAAGATCGGCCTGTGGATGACCACTGCATTGGTCATTGGTTCGATCATCGGTGCTGGCATATTCATGCTTCCTGTGGCGCTCGCCCCTTTGGGTGCGAATGCGGTTTTCGGATGGCTGATCAGCGGAGTTGGAGCCCTCTGCATTGCCTATGGCATGGCACGTCTTTCCCGTCTCGGCGACCAAGGAATACAGGCAAATGTCGAGCAGGAATTCGGCCCCATCGTCGCTTTCCTCGTCGCGTGGAGCTTCTGGGTTTCAAATTGTGCCGCGCAGGCGTCGATCGCCATCGGGACCGCTTCCGCCTTGTCCTTTGTTGGGGTTGATTTTGGGGGCCAGACGGGTGTCCTCCAATTCGCCATTTTCTGGTTGGTCGCTCTCACCGCTTTAAACGCTGCCGGGGTGCGCGCGGTCGGCGGCTTCTCGATCGTCACGGTCGCAATCAAGATCCTGCCGCTGCTGGCGGTAATCTGGTTGTTTGCAGAGCGCGGCGTCAGGGGGCAGCCCTACGTCACGATGCCGTCAGTCCGCGTCGATTTCGCTAATATTGCGGCCGCAACCGCACTCACCTTCTACACCCTTACGGGATTTGAGGCGGCGACTACCCCCGTCGGCAAAGTCCGCGATGCCGGACGGACCATTCCAAGGGCTGTTATCGGCGGGACGGCGCTGGTTGTAATCCTCTATGTCTTCGCTGGCACCGGCCTTCAATTGCTTCTTCCAGTTGATGTGATCGTGAATTCGCCCGCCCCGTTCGCCGATGCGCTGGTGGCTGAGTGGGGTAACGGCGCGGCAATCTTCGCCGCATTGACGATCGCTGTAGCCGCGATCGGATGCCTCAATGGTCTTATCCTGTGCAGCGGCGAACTCGCCTATTCCATGGCGCTGCGCGGAGACCTGCCGTCGATCCTCACAAAGACGCGAGGCATCAATACGCCGGTGGTGGCGCAAATCGCGAGCTCGGGCCTGAGCTTGCTCCTCCTGCTCGCCAACAGCAGCCGGACCACCGCCAATTTGTTCACCTTCGTGATCTTGGTTTCAACCGCCGCAGTCGTGGTCGTTTATCTGGCGTCCGTACTTGCCGCGTGGAAAGCGAGTCCTGCGCCGCTCTCGAAAGTCATCCTCGCCGTCGCGCTCGTCTTCATCGCTTTTGCGATTTACGGCATCGGCCTGGAGCCAACCTTATGGTCATTGGCTCTGCTCGCCGCAGGGCTCGCCGTGCGATGGATCATGCGCCGGCTTAATTCCCGCGCGTCCAGCCTGGCGCCGGAGGCCGTTCCAGCCGCGCCTCGGGAATGAGCCTGCGGAGCTTCCGGGAGAAGCTTCTCAGGCACACTTCGCTCCTGCCCAAAGGCCCCGGAACATAGGTCGGGCTGGCCATGCCACGCTGCACTCGGCTGATCAGTTCAGTATCCTCCGCATTGACGCGGCGATTGATGCGCCAGTTCAGGTAGCGGGCAGCCCTCATTTCCCTCCGGTCGTCGGGCAGCGCATAGCTGATTTCGCGGATGACGCTGGTCGTTGACGAGACGGGCAACCATTGCATGAAATCGACCTGGTCGGGGTAAATGTCGAACGCGACGCACGGAAACAGCTTGTAATATAGCCACTTGCGACGGTGCGTTGTGGGCAGATGCTCGGCGTCGGGAAGCAACCGCTGATAGGACCGCTCCGACGGATTGGACGATTCATCGTCGCGAAGCTCGCCTTCCATCCGGTCGACCCAATCCTGCGCTTCGATGCTGTAGCTCTTGCCGAACAGGCGGGTCAGCCCGGGGTGCCCTACCGGGATGTGGAGATGGTCGGAATAATTGTCGGCAATGGTTTTCCAGTTGAGATCGCGCGGGCGAAGGGTCACGCGGCCGATCGCACGCAGATCTTCGAAGCGATAGGGCGCGACTTCATGCTCGTAAGGGGCCATCATCTCGGAGACGGCCGGGAGGCCTTCTTCGAGGCGGACGAAGAGGAAGCCTCGCCACGTCTCCAGCATGACCGGGACCAGTCCCAGCTTTTCGACTTCCAACCCGGGATATTCGTGGCGGTGCATGACTCCGACCAGCCGGCCGTCGCGGGAATAGCTCCAGGCGTGATAGGGGCAGGTCAGCACCTTCGCGCAGCCGCCCTCCCCGTCTAGCAGCCGCGATCCACGATGGCGGCAGACATTGGTGAAGGCGCGGATCTCTCCATCGTCTCCGCGGATGACGATGACGCTTTCGCCGAGAAAATCGATCGTCCGCCATTCGCCCGGATTGGCGATCTCGCTTTCGTGGCAAACCACCTGCGGCGCGGCGCGGAGGAATGCGCGTTTCTCTGCCTCGAAAAATTCCGGATCATAGTAGAGCCAGCCGGGCAGGCTTACATCGTCCAGCGGATCGGCAGTCGGTTGGATGCTCTTGAGGTGCGTCGCCATGTTCGGCCCTTTGCCACTTGCTCCGGCTGGCGGCAATCAGGGTGGCACTGGTTCCGCATTTCCAGCGTTGCAGCCGCGATGAACAATTCCCTAGCCGATCGGGCGCCTCTTCCCTGGTGGGAGCCCGCCACCATCTATCAAATTTATCCGCGTTCCTTCCAGGACAGCGACGGCGACGGGGTCGGCGACCTCAAGGGCATCGAGTACCGACTGGATTACCTAGCGGACCTTGGTGTGGACGCGCTTTGGCTGTCTCCCATCTTCCCCTCGCCGATGGCCGATTTCGGCTATGACATATCGGATTATACCGGCGTGGATCCGCTGTTCGGATCGCTGGAGGACTTCGACCGCCTGCTGTCCGCTTCGCATGCGAAGGGCCTGAAGCTGCTGCTCGACCTCGTGCCTAACCACAGCAGCGATCAGCATCCCTGGTTTCTGGAGAGCCGCGCTTCCCGAGACAACCCCAAGCGCGACTGGTACATCTGGCGTGATCCCGCCCCGAACGGCGGCCCGCCCAACAATTGGATCAGCGATTTCGGCGGCTCGTCATGGGAATGGGACGAGGCGACCGGCCAATATTATCTTCATGCATTTCTCAAGGAGCAACCCGACCTCAATTGGCGCAATCCAGAGGTGCGCAGCGCAATGCTCGACGTGCTACGCTTCTGGTTCGACCGCGGGGTCGATGGCTTTCGCATCGACGTCCTCTGGCACATCATCAAGGCGGACGGGCTGCCGGACAATCCGGTCAATCCCGATTACCGCCCCGAACTCGGCGAGAAGCTCAAACTGCTTCAGGCCCATTCAACCGACCAGCCCGAGGTGCACGAGGTGGCGGCAGAATTTCGCGCGCTCGCCGATGAATATGGCGACCGGCTACTGGTCGGGGAGATCGTCCTGCCACTCGACCGCCTGATGCATTATTACGGCCGCGAGCGGCCAGGCGTGCACTTGCCATTCAATTTCCAGCTGGTCGAAGCGCCCTGGGATGCTTCCGTTCTGAAGAAGTTGATATCGGAATATGAAGCGGCGCTGCCGCCCGGCGGCTGGCCCAACTGGGTGATTGCCAGTCACGATTATCCCCGCATCGCTGCCAAATTGGGAGAGGCGCAGGCGCGCGTTGCGGCCATGCTGCTGCTTACCCTGCGAGGAACTCCGACCCTATATCAGGGCGACGAGCTCGGCATTGGAATGGTCGCCGTCCCGCCGGACCGGATCCGCGACCCCAAGGAACTGCGCGAACCCGGCATCGGACTTGGCCGGGATCCTTCGCGAACGCCGATGGCGTGGGACAAAACGCCTCACGCCGGCTTCAGTGCGGTCGAACCATGGCTTCCTCTCCATGTCGATTGGCCAGTCCGCAATGTCGTGGCCGAAGCCGCCAATCCAACATCGATGCTGAACCTGTATCGAGCGCTGCTCGAGCTTCGCCGCTCGGAGCCGGCGCTTTCGGTTGGCGGACTTGAGCTTGTCGATGCCGAGACCGGAGTGCTTGCTTACCGGCGGCTTCACAGCGACACGTCCCTGTTGGTCGCACTCAACCTTACCGCCGAGCTACGACAGTCTCCGCTGCAGCGTGGAACGCCGATCCTCTCCACGCACGGGCTCGGGGCCTTCGATGGCACGCTCCGGCCCGACGAAGGCGTGATTCTAAGACTGGGAGATCAATAGTTGCGCGTTGCCATGCTAAGCTCCATCAGCTGGCGGACACCGCCGCGAGCCTATGGACCGTGGGAGCTGGTCACCAGCCTCCTGACCGAAGCGCTGGTCGAGCGCGGCGTCGACGTCACGCTTTTTGCCACGCTGGACAGTGTCACGAGGGCCAAGCTCGATGGCGTCGTGCCCAGCGGCTATTCGGACGACAAGAGCCTCAACCCCAAGGTATGGGAGGCGCTCCACATCTCGCACCTGTTCGAGCGCGCGAGCGACTTCGACCTGATCCACAACCAGGCCGATTTCATGCCGCTGATCTTCGCCGACATGGTCGAGACGCCGATCGTGACCACCATCCACGGCTTTTCCTCGCCCAGCATTCTGCCCGTCTTCCAGCGCTACAACGACCGCTCGGCCTATGTCGCGATCAGCGAGGCCGACCGCGATCCCTCGCTGAGATATGCAGCGACGATTCATCACGGCATCCCGATCGACGAGTTCCCGTTCGACGCGGACGGAAGCAACGACCTGCTGTTCTTCGGCCGGTTCCACACCGACAAGGGAGCTGGCGATGCCATCCGCGCCGCCCGCGCATCCGGACGCCGGCTGGTCATGGCCGGGATCGTCCAGGATGCCGACTATTTCGCACGCGAGGTCGCTCCCTTCATCGACGAGCGAAATGTCGAGTATCGCGGAGTGCTCGGCGGAACTGATCGAACCAAGGCGCTGGGCTCAGCCTATGCCATGCTCCACCTGATCGGCTTCGAGGAACCGTTCGGCCTTTCGGTAATCGAAGCAATGGCCTGCGGCACGCCCGTGATTGCCTACCGCCGTGGCTCCATGTCCGAACTAATCGACGACGGGGTTACTGGCTTCCTTGTCGACGATTTCGATCAGGCAGTTGCGGCGATCGACCGGATTGAAGAGATCGACCGCGCTGCCTGCCGACGGCATGTCGCGGATCAATTTACCGTCGATCGAATGGCAGACCGCTATTTGGAGCTCTATCACAAATTGTTAGGCGGCTGACTCATAACCCAAATTTATGTATGCCGGCGTCAATCGGGGAGTTCGTCAATGCCGCTGTACATGGATATTCACGTCGCGCCGGGGGCGACGGCAGCAGCGCTGGAGGAAGCGCATAAGGCAGACCTAGCGGTCCAGCACAAGCATAGCGTCAACTGCCTCAAATATTGGCTCAACGAAGAGGCCGGTAAGGTATTCTGCCTGATCGATGCACCAAATCCCGAGGCGGCGGCCGCAGTTCACCGCGAAGCGCATGGGCTGATGGCCGAAAAGATCATCGAGGTCGACGAGGACATGGCCGACAGCCTCCTCGGACCCGGCGAAGTCAACCGGGCCGGAGCGGCAGTGCTTCCCGGCGAAATTGGCACGCACGACACGGGCGTTCGAGCAATCATGTTCACGGATATCGTCGGATCGACGGAAATGACCTCGATCCACGGCGACGAGATCGCGATGGCAATGCTCGGCGTCCATGATCATGTTGTCCGAACGGAGGTCGGCGGGTTTGGTGGCCGAGAAGTCAAGCATACGGGCGACGGGATAATGGCGGCGTTCAACTCGGCCGCTTGTGCGGTAAGGAGCGCGTGCGCCATCCAGGCCAAGCTCGCCGAGCATAACGGCAATGGCGCCGATTATCCGGTTATCGTCCGCATCGGCATCAGCGCCGGCGAACCGGTCGAACAGAATCAGGATATGTTCGGTTCGACCGTTCAACTGGCCGCACGCCTCTGCGCGCAGGCCGAACCCGGCCAGACCCTCGTTTCCAGCGTCGTTGCCGACCTGTGCATCGGCAAGAACCTCAAATTCCTCGACAAGGTCGAATGCCAGCTAAAGGGCTTTTCCGAGCCCATCCACGCCCGGCCGGTCGAACATTTCTCCTGAAACTTGCCTTTAGGGGAGAGTTAAGCCATAGGCGCGCCAGCCGCCGGGGCCTGCCCCGAGCGGTCGATTATTTTGAACGACAGCCGGAGGGGCGTTTCGCACGGTGCGGGCGTCAGCGATCGGCCAACATAGGTGCATGGAACATGCCGCTTTATGAGCATGTTTTCCTCGCGCGTCAGGATCTGGCCCAGGCCCAGGTCGATGCGCTTGCGGAAAACGCCACGAAGATCATCGCCGACAATGGCGGCAAGGTGGTCAAGACTGAAACCTGGGGCCTGCGCGGCCTCGCCTACCGCATCGCCAAGAACCGCAAGGCGCATTATGTCATGCTCGACATCGATGCCCCGGCCCCGGCGATGGCCGAGCTGGAGCGCCAGACCGGCATCAACGAAGATATCATCCGCTACATGACGATCCGCGTCGACGACCATGAAAAGGGTCCGTCGGCAATGATGCGCAAGCAAGATCGCGAGCGCAGCCGCGGCCCGCGCCGCGAAGAGATGGAGGCCTAAGCGATGGCACGTGCTTTCTTCCGCCGCCGCAAGTCCTGCCCCTTCTCGGGCAAGGACGCCCCCCGCATCGATTACAAGGACGTTCGCCTGCTCCAGGGCTTCGTGTCGGAGCGTGGCAAGATCGTCCCCAGCCGCATCACCGCGGTTTCGGCAAAGAAGCAGCGCGAGCTGGCGAAGGCGATCAAGCGCGCCCGCCACATCGGCCTGCTGCCCTATGTCGTGAAGTAAGGAGCCGGGAACATGGAAGTCATCCTGCTCGAACGCGTCGAGAAGCTCGGCCAGATTGGCGATATCGTCAATGTGAAGAACGGCTTCGCGCGCAACTATCTCTTGCCGAACAAGAAGGCGCTGCGCGCCAACGAGACCAACAAGAAGGTCTTCGAAGCCAACCGCGCCAAGATCGAGGCGGACAATGCCGAGAAGCGCTCCGATGCCGAAAAGGCGTCGAAGAGCGTTGACGGCAAGACCGTCCAGCTGATCCGCCAGGCTTCGAACACCGGCCAGCTCTACGGTTCCGTGTCGGCCCGCGACATCGTCGAGGCGCTGGAAGCCGAAGGCGCCAAGGCCAGCAAGAGCCAGATCGTGCTCAATCGCCCGATCAAGGCGATCGGCATGCACGAAGTGAAAGTCGCCCTCCATCCCGAGGTCAGCGTGACCATCAAGGTCAACGTCGCCCGTTCGCCGGAAGAGGCCGAACTTCAGGCACAGGGCATCGACGTCATGGCGTCGATGTTCGAGCGTGAAGAAGCGGGCTTCACCGAGGAATTCGTTGAGGGCGCCGAGCCTGGAACGCTTCCCGAAGAGGCGGCGGCGGACGAAGCATCGACAGCGGAAGCTGCGACCGAAGAAGCTCCGGCTGAAGAAACCGGCGACGCCGAAGAAGCCTAAGCTCTATCGAGCCGCAAGAATTAAGCCGCCGGGTCGTCCCGGCGGCTTTTTCTTTGCCCATCACTCGGCTCGTCGCATTTGATCATTCGTCACCGGAACGGGAATGGCGGATTCAGGCCACGCGAAATGTCGCATTCCCGACTCGATCCTCAATTCGTCGCATTCGAAGCGCCGGTCGTGGAACGCCGCGGAGGTCCTCAGGTTATCGATTGCAGGAGCGTGGGGTCATTTGAGGAGGTTTATCGATGGCTAACGATCAAGACCGCAAGCAAGACTCCGGATCGCAATCTGACATCAGCAAGTCGCAGTCCCAGCAGCAGCCGCAACAGGCCGCCCAGCAGAAGCCGGAAACCGGCGAGCAAAGCGGACAATTCGAAACCGGACAGCAAGGCCGCGAGGAATTTGCTCAAGACCAGAGCAAATCGCCGGATGCAGGCCAGCAGGGCGATACCTTGGCCCAGCAGCGCACCGATATCGAAGGCACGACTAGCGAAACACCAGAACGTGGCGAAGCGGAAAGCGGATTCGTCGGATCAAAGGGCGAGCAGGACACCAGTAGCGAACTGGTGGGCGAGGAAGACGAGGACTTCGGCAAGGACGGCCAGGGCGCTTCCGAACGCGAATAATTTCTGATTCCCAACCCTCCTGGGCCGCGCTTCGCGCGGCCCTTTCTTATGCGGGCTCCCTGGCCAGA
>DASTVY010000299.1:0-10166 GCA_035758865.1 Sphingomicrobium sp.
GCCGATGTGCTGGTCGACGACCGCGCGGACCATCGCGAGAAATGGGAAGTGGCCGGCGGGATCTTCGTGCATCACAAGGATGCGCGGACGAGTATCGCCGAGCTAGCCGAAATCTATCCTACGGTGAAAATATCGGCGTAAGGCTCAGGCGGCGGCCGCCTGGTCGACCTTCTCAACCCACTCGGGCCAAAACACCGGCTCGCGGGTCGACCAGCCCGGCGCAGTCGCCGCGCTTTCGCTGATCGACTGCAGGAGCACGCGGCGCCGGTCCGGATGGAGGTGCGGAAGGGCAGCCGCGGCGCAGAATGCCGACGGCAGCCACGGCCGGACGCTTGCGCCCAGCAGCCGCTCGTAAAGGAAGCGGAAGGCCGCGAAATTCTGCAGCCGGTCCTGGCCCAGGTCGAATGCCGCGAGCGTCACCAGCATGCCCAAAAATGGCTCGATCATGTCGAGTCCGCTATCGTCAGGGATCTGCACACGCAGATGGTCGAGCTGCTTGTAGAAGCGGGACTGGGCGGCAATCGCGGCGGCTTCGATTTCGTCACGCGCCCAGGTTTCGAGCGGATCGGAGCGGCCGTAAGCGACATCCAGCGAGCGGCGGATATAACGCTGCGTCGCTTTTGGAAAGGAAGCGAACTCCTTCAATTCCGAGATGAGCAGCGCCCCACCGGCTGGCTGGCTCGTCCTCGTGGCCATGATCCCCGACTCCTCTTACCCTAAGGCAGGATCATGAGGCCGATTGGGTTTCCAATCTCTTAACCAAAATCCCACCCCCCATTCATATTGAATCAAAGGGGAGTCTTGGCCGCAACATGAAATTCTCACATTGCAGTCAAGTTTAGGAAAGCTGTGTTCTTGAAACCACGGTAAGGCGCGGGAAATCCCGTACCTGATCATTTATCCCCAGAAAAATTATTCGGGAAATCCGGAAGATGGCGCCGGTTTATCCGTCCCTGGCTGGGTCGTTGAGATGGGATCTGACGCGTCCATCGACTCGTCGCTGCCCAAATCAACCTTCGCATCCTCGTCCTCCGGGTGCTTCTTGACCTTGAGCTCCAGTTCCTGATCGGGTTCACCCGACAAGGTGGGGGCCGGGGGATGGTCGCCCTTTTCCTTCTCACGCTTCTTTACGTCGGCCATGGCCTCGCTGCCTTCGCAATTCGATTCACTCTCAAAACGAGCGTCGATGGCCCCCGTTCCGCCGTTCGCGGCCGATTTGTTCGACCGATAGGCGGTGCCGGTCTGCCAACGGACAAGCGTAACATTGTGGTATGGCCGCATGATTCCCTAATGACAGTCGCAATGGCCGTTTCATCTGCATTCTCAGCCCAGGGTCGCTTTGCCGACTGGCGCCTTGCGACCCAGTCCATCATCGGATTCTGGTCCTTCTACCTGGTGACCGTACTCTTGCGCGGCCTATTTGGGCCCGAAGCCGCCTCGGCAATTGGGTATCGCGCGTTCAACGCTGGGCTTGGCCTGGTGCTGACTTTCCTCATTTACGGCGCCATCCGGTTGTTCGCGCAGGAAGGAAGCATCCGGCGGATGGCGATTACCGCTGCCATCGCCGCTCTTCCGGCCGCGGTCCTGATGTCGGCGGCAAGCCTCAGGATGGCGACCTGGTCCAACCCCATGGGCGAAACTTCGAAGATCACCACGCAGGAAGGCGTCGCGATCGTACAGCGCGGCAATAATGTTCGAATCGTGAAGGGCGACGGCGACGAGCTGGAGGTCAATCTCCCGCCGATGGAGGAAATCATTGCCGCCCGCATGCCGCGCCTGATCGCGGACGGCACCGTAACCTGGTATTTCTTGCTTGCCGCTTGGTGCGCCTTCTTCATCGCCATGACCCAGCAGCACCGGACGCGGATGACCGAGCTTCGCCTCGCCGAAGCTGAAACCGCGGCCCACGCAGCGCAGGTCCGGGCGCTACGCTACCAGGTCAATCCGCACTTCCTCTTCAACACACTCAACAGCCTTTCCTCGCTGGTCATGTCGGGACGTTCCGACCGGGCGGAGGACATGCTGATGGCGCTGTCCACCTTCTTTCGGACCAGCCTGTCGATCGACCCGTCCGCAGACGTCAGCCTGGCTGAGGAGATCGCATTCCAGCGGCTCTACCTGGATATAGAGAAAGTCCGTTTCCCGGACCGGCTGGAAGTCGACATCGATATTCCCGAGGAGCTGGAGCAGGCGCGGGTGCCTGCCCTGATCCTGCAGCCGCTCATTGAAAACGCGATCAAATATGGCGTTTCGCAAACGACCGCCAAAGTGAAGCTGTCGATCCGCGCGAGACACCTCGACGGCAGCCGCATGCAGCTCGACGTGGTCAACCGCTCGCTCGGCGGCCCGAGCAAGAAGGTACCGCCGATTCCGACCCACACCGGTACCGGCCTTGGCCTCTCCAACGTCTCTCAGCGGCTGGAAGCACACTTTGGCAAGCGCGCCGATTGCCGCTTCGGACCGATCGAAGGTGGTTACGAAGTTTCGCTCGCCATGCCATTGGAAGAAGATGACTGACGAGACTCAGCTGAAAATATTGATTGCCGACGACGAGCCGCTTGCAGCGGAGCGTCTGCAAATGCTGCTCGCCCGTATCGAGGGCGTGCACCTGGTAGGCACGGCCCATGATGGCGAGAGCGCCGTTCGAATGGCCGAGGCGCTGGAACCCAATCTGGTCCTGCTCGACATCGCTATGCCGGGCCTGGATGGGATCGAGGTCGCGCGCGCCTTGTCGCGGAACGGCGAATCCCCTGCGGTGGTGTTCATCACGGCCTTCGATCAGTTCGCGGTCGCGGCGTTCGACGTCGCGGCGATCGATTATCTGATGAAGCCGGTCGAGGCGGACCGCCTATCGCGTTCGATTGACAGGGCTCGTGCCTATTTGACCGCCCGGGCCGAACGTGCGCCAGACGAGGCACCGGCCGCGCCGGCCTCGCCGTGGCTCGAGGAATTCTGGGCGTCGGATCTTTCCGGCCTCGTCCGGATCGCCGCCCGCGACATCGACCGGGTTACGGCGGAGCGGGATTACATGCGGCTGCACGTCGCCAAGCGAAGCTGGCTCATCCATCACTCGATGGCCGCGCTGGAAGAAGGGCTGGATCCGGAACTGTTCGTTCGGCTGCATCGGTCGGCCATCGTCCGCCGCGACTTCATTGCGGGTTTCAGCCGCAATGCGTCGGGCCGCTGGATTGCGCGCCTGGCGGACGGCAATGAGCAGCCGGTGGGACGCCTCTACGCCGACCAGGTCAGGGCAATCGCCGGACGCTAAGCCCTACGGCTGCACTGCAAGTTCGTGAACGGCGGCGTCGCCGTTAATTTGCGCCTGGAACTTGGATATGGCGGCAGATTTCTCGGCTTGTGCCTGGCACACCCGCTCCTCTTGGGAGCGCGCCGTTTCGCAGGCCATGGCCCGTGTCGCAAGAGTCGCGCCACACATAGCCACCGCCACCGCGACGGTCCGAAACATGATGGAGCTCCTTACCCTAGGGTGCGACGCGAAGGAGGGTCGGGATGTCAGGGGTCTCCCCTCCGCTCGCGCCGCAGACCCACAGAAGCGCCTAATCCCGGCGATATGCATTCGCTGCTCGACGGGCATTGCCCGCGAGTCGACCGAAGCATGGTGAGACTGACGAACGGTCGTGGCACGATGACGAACGGCGGGAGTCAGGATTCTTCGCGTTCGCCGCGTGAGGCGACACCGGTCACCGTGACGTCCCAAGTGACGTTGCCCAGCGTCCGTGTGATGTCGGGCAGCACCTCGACCGCGATCAGCAGCGCCAGTGGTTCGATGGGCACGCCCATCGCCAGCGCAATCGGCGCGATCGAGGTCACGAACGACAGGGCGCCGGGCAGACTAACCGCCCAATAGCTGGCAACCGAGGCCACGGCGAAGCCCGCGATCAAATTGCCGGCATGAAGCTCGATCCCCATCCAATAGGCGACATAGATTGCGACCGAGATGTTCATAGCCGGTCCGGTTGCGCGGAACAGCGCTACGGCCAGCGGCAGGGTAACATCGGCGTTGCGTTGAGGAACACGAAGCTGCCTCGACGCATCCAGCATCGCCGGAAGGGAGGCCAGACTCGACTGTGTCGAGATGGCGACCGCTTGCGGCGGGATCATCGCCCGTACGAAATCGCCCAGCTTCCAGCCAGCGTAGGTGATGGCGATCACATAGGCGAGTAAGGTCACCACCAGGCCGATCACCGAAACGAGCACGACATAATGGAGAACGGCGCCAAATGCCGCACCCCCTGCCCCGGCTCCGACGGCGAAGGCGAGGCCAAGAACACCGATCGGGGCCAGCGCCAAGACCCAGTGAACCACCACCAGCATGGCATCCTGAATGCCCTTGAAGAAGCGGGCGACGGCCTGTCTCCCTTCGGTGTCGATCCGGGTCAGCGCGAAAGCGAAGATCGCGGTGAACACGACGAGGGCCAGCACCTGGTCGTTCGCTGCAGCCGCGATCGGATTGGTCGGGATCAGGCTCTTCAGCCAATCCTGGACCGTAGGCACCGACGCCGCCGTAGTCGCGCTGTCGACGCTGGCCAGGCCGGCTCTTAGCGCTTCAGCCGCACTGGCCGGAAGCGGGAAGAGTTCGAGCAGCGCCGGCATCGCAAGCGCGCCGAACAGCGCCGAGCTGGTCAAGACGATGACGAACCACATGACGGAGCGACCTGCGATCCGGCCCGCGCGCGCTTGGTCGGCGCCCGAAACCACGCCCGTTACCAGCAACGAGATGATCAACGGGATGACCGTCATCTTCAGGGCGTCCAGCCACAGCCCGCCGACCGTCGATGCAACGGTGATCAAGGGCTGGCGAATGCCGTCACCCGCCTGGTTGGACAAGGCGCCGAGCAGCAGCCCGATGACCAAGGCGGCGAGAACTAACCACGTAGCGCGCTTGCCGCCCGCGCTCATTGAGGCTTCCGAAACTTGAAGATGAACCGGTCAGTCTTGCCCCGGATTTTGTCGTCGAAAACGTTCAGGCTGTGATCGTCAGCCGGGTTTTTGAGCATGTCGTTTTCACCCTCAAGGACAAAACCTGCGCGAAGGAAGTCGGCCTTGACCACGGCCGGATCGATCCGGTGCAGCTTTTCGACAACCGCGCGCGTGTCACCCCCGGCGGATGCGATGTGATCGATGATCCCGACCGTCGCACCGGGCTTCGCTGCGGCATAGAGCCGCTGGAGCCAGGCGTCCGGTTCCATCCGGCTGATCTTGCGTTCCGCGCTCTCCCAATAAACGTCGTGATAGTCGAGATTCATCAGGATGAAATCGTAGGCGTTGGTGCCGATGGACGGCTGCTCGAACGGGCTGTTGATGAGCAGCACATTCTTCTGCCTGCCGGCGAATTCCGCGAAGGCGGCCTTTCGCTTGTCATTCAGGAATTGGTTGGGCTGCCACACGACGACGAAGCCGTCCGGTCCGACTGCCGGCGCCATGATCTCGGCCCAATATTGATTGGCGCCAAACATATCGAGCACTCGCGCGCCCTTTTCGAGGCCGAGGAAGGTAAGCAGCTCCACCGGCTTGCGGCCCTCGTCGAGCTTGACGTTGGCTTCGGTCCGAGAGGCAGCCGCAGCGACGCTTGCGCCTACGTCCGCAGGCTCCGCCCTGACTGCTGCCGGAACTGAAACTGTCAACAAGGTCGCAAGAATGAATGCCCGCATCGCCGCCTCCCGAGTTTTCGTCCGGGGCAGGCTTAACGCTCACTCACCCGCTTCGCCAGTGGGCCTTGGGGCAAATCGGCAAAGTCCGGCTGAAGTCGACGAAATGCCGAGGATTTAAGCCGAATTGTGCATCTCCGTAACGATCCGAACGTTTGCGAATTGTGACCCTGCCGTCTGATCGTTCCCGGCGGGGTGTGAGGCGGCGGGCCGGCCAGCACCGCCGCCTCCTTCTTTTCCGGTTCAGCGCCGGCGCCCAATCAGCCGTACGATCGCGGCGTGCCGGCTGCGGTCATCGCCGGTCGCCTTCTCAAGCGCCGAGCGGATTTCGTCGAGCTCGACCTCGGTCAGATGTTCGATTCCGATGAACTCATTGCGGGCGTGGCTGACCGCCCGGATCAGCTCGTCCAGCTTGGCCTGGATCGCCGCGCCGTCGCGATTCTGCGCATTCTGGATCAGGAAGACCATCAGAAATGTGACGATGGTGGTGCCGGTGTTGATCACCAGCTGCCACGTGTCCGACCAATGGAAGATCGGTCCGCTAAGACCCCAGACGATAACAATACTCAGGGCGATGATGAAGGCCCGCGGTCGGCCTGCTGCCGTCGCGACACGTGATGCGAGATGCTCGAACAATCCCCCCATTGGTGCCTCCCGCAACTGATGCGGTGAACCTAGCCCAACGAAGTGGGATGCAACAGCAGCGATGGGAGTGTCGCGCCATGCCCAAACAGAAATGGGGGCCGGCATCGCTGCCAGCCCCCATCTGCGCCGAGCTAAGATCTGCCGGTGTTCGCTAGCCAGACGGTCCGAAGACCCTCCGCTACTCGATCCTGGCTCACCAGCTCAGGCGTCGCTTCCAGTTTCTGGTCCTACCCGAGGGTAGGTTCAGAGACCTTCTGCGGCCCTTCTTGGGTCAGCGCCTCCGCGTCGCTTGCCCCCAGGGGGAGCCGCGAACTGCCAGAGGCATTGCCAACTCTTCCGGCGCCTCTTCCGGTGGTCCGACTTGGGCCGAAGCCCTCCTCATCGCCATCCGGTGGAGATCGGTCCGTCCGTCACCTGCCGCTCCTTCTTGCCGTTGCCGGCCTTCCGGTGAGGCGGGGACTTCCGTCCCGATCACGAGTTGAACCTGCCAAGCTTTTCCGAGTCGGGAAAGCGAAAAGTGCGAGTCTTTGCCTGTGGATAACGGGGATATCGCGCATAAGTCGCGATTCTCGCGCCGGGACTCCGCCCAATGTGGCGAGTCGCGGCGCCCAATAGCATCTGGGGAGGACTCGGTAAGCCCCAAAGGTGCCCTGCGCTGGTTGCCGTTTCGTTCCCTTATGCCTAGTTCCGGCTGGTGTCCGAATCCGCCCTTCCGTCCTCCGATCCGCCCTATCTCGCCGGCCTGAACCCGCCGCAGCGCGAAGCCGTGATGACCACCGAGGGTCCGGTTCTGGTGCTTGCTGGCGCCGGTACGGGCAAGACCGCTGCGTTGACCGCCCGCCTCGCCCATTTGATCGCAACCCGCAAAGCCTGGCCATCGCAGATCCTCGCCGTGACCTTCACCAACAAGGCGGCGCGCGAGATGAAAGAGCGGGTCTCCGCGATCACCGGCGGCGCGGTTGAGGGCATGCCCTGGCTCGGCACTTTCCACGCGACCGGTGCCAAGATGCTCCGGTTCCATGCCGAGCTGGTCGGCCTCCAGTCCAACTTCACGATCCTCGACACGGACGACCAACTGCGACTGCTGAAACAATTGATCAGCGCATCGAATCTCGACGAGAAGCGCTGGCCGGCGCGGCAGCTGGCAGGCCTTATCGATCAGTGGAAGAACCGCGGCCTGACACCGGATCACCTAAGCGCCGCGGACTCCGAAGCCTTTGCCAATGGCCGTGGCCAGGAACTTTACGGCGCCTACCAAGACCGCCTGCGTGCGCTCAACGCGTGCGATTTCGGCGACCTGCTGCTGCACATGCTGACGATCTTCCGCACGCATGCCGACGTGCTCGAAAGTTATCGCGAGCGGTTCCGCTACATTCTCGTCGACGAGTATCAGGACACCAATGCGTCGCAGTATGACTGGCTGAAGCTGCTCGCCGAACCGCGCCGCAACCTCTGCTGCGTCGGCGACGACGACCAATCCATCTATTCCTGGCGGGGAGCGGAAGTCGCGAACATCCTCCGTTTCGAGCAGGACTTTCCCGGCGCCAAGATCGTCCGGCTGGAACAAAATTATCGTTCCACGCCGCACATCCTCGCCGCCGCGACCGGCCTCATCGCCCATAATGCCGGGCGACTCGGCAAGACCTTATGGACCGAGGTCAACGAGGGCGACCGGGTCCGGGTGATCGGCGTATGGGACGGCCCGGAGGAAGCGCGCCGCGTCGGAGAGGAGATGGAGGCGCACATGCGTACCGGCGGCTCGCTCGACGACGCCGCGATCCTCGTCCGCGCCCAATTCCAGACCCGCGAGTTCGAGGAGCGGTTCATCGCGATCGGCCTCGCCTATCAGATCGTCGGGGGCTTCCGTTTCTACGAGCGGGCCGAGATCCGCGACGCGCTCGCCTATCTCCGCCTGGTGGCGCAGCCAGCCGACGACCTGGCCTTTGAACGTATCGTCAACCAGCCCAAGCGCGGGCTCGGTGATAAGGCGCTCGCCTCTATTCACGCGCATGCGCGCGCGACCCAGCAGCCGCTGTTGCTCGCCGCGGCTGCGATGCTCGACAGCGACGAATTGCAGTCCCGCGCCCGCAACAGCTTGGCCCGCTTCGTTGCCGATATCGCCCGCTGGCGCCAAATGTCGGCCGAGATCCCGCACCCCGAGCTGGCCCGCATCCTGCTCGACGAAAGCGGCTACACAGCCATGCTGCAGGCGGAGCGCAGCGCGGAAGCGGCCGGCCGTCTGGAAAACCTCACCGAGCTCACCCGCGCCATGGAGGAATATGAAAGCCTTGGCGCCTTCCTCGAACATGTCAGTCTGGTGATGGACAATGACTCCCAGCAATCGGGCGACCGGCTGACCATCATGACCATCCACGCCGCCAAGGGGCTGGAATTCCCGATCGTCTATCTCGCCGGGTGGGAAGAAGGCGTGTTCCCGTCACAGCGCTCGCTCGACGAGGGCGGCCTCGCCAGCCTCGAGGAAGAAAGGCGACTGGCGTACGTCGCCATCACGCGCGCCCGCCGCAAGGCGACCATCCTCCACGCCGCCAACCGCCGCATCTATGGCCAATGGACAAGCAGCATCCCGTCGCGCTTCGTCGCCGAGCTCCCCCGCGACCATATCGAGGAAGAAACGACGATGTCCGGCGGCGAAAGCCTGTGGCGTGCGCAGTGGAGCGAGCGCGGCGATCCATTCGCCCATGTGGCCCGGCCATCGCGTGGTCCCGGCTGGCAGCGCGCCGCCGGCGGCGGCTTCAATGCTCAGCCGCAGCGCATCGTCGAGGCCCGTGCCTCCGCCGTAAGCTTGGGCAACAAGGGCCGCGACGACCTGTCGGTCGGCCAGCGCGTGTTCCACGGCAAGTTCGGCTACGGAACGATCGAAGCGATCGAAGGCAACAAGCTGGAGATCGAGTTCGAGAAAGCCGGGCGCAAGCGCGTGCTCGACAGCTTCGTTTCGCTTCCTTGAACCAACAATAGTGCCCGGTACTCCGGCGAAGGCCGAAGTCCAGTCGCTGCCAAAAGGCAGCGCTAACGCGCTGGTCTAGGCCCCAGGTGAACCAGACCTACATCACGTAAAAGACGGCACCTCCTACGATCATTACGGTCATCAAAAGCGCAATCAATTGCGTCCTTTTCGCTCCCGTGTCTTCGTAATGCATGACAGCTCCCCCAAATGCAGGCGATCAACTCGCCCAACAACCAATATACCACTGCGGAGACCCAAAGACTCGGTGAGATATTCGATAAAAGATAAATGAATCTAAGCTGTTACCCATCGGCAACTAGGTGTCGCTGCGAACAGGACCGATCTCTGATGCACTCCAGCCTGTCATTCATGTTGCGCTTTGTGGGGTGCGCGCGCATCATCCATTCGCTTTTCCGAAGGTCCAGCAATGATCGCAGATTTGATAAGAGCCTCTGTGCTCGGTGTTGTGGCTGGCCTGGTGTTGCTTGCCGCCACCCCTGTCCGTGCGCAGGAAGGCAAGACGATCGTCGTCGAAGGCGAGCGCATCAAAAGCGACCGCAAAATCTGCAAATCCTCTGCGCCACGGACGGGGACACGGCTGGGGGCGCGGAAAATTTGCCGCACAGCCTTCGAATGGAAAGTCGAGGAGCAACGGAGTCAAAAGCTAGTCGAGCAACAGCAGCTGCGGCAGCAAGCGATCGACGCCTACAAGGCAAACTCGGAAAACGCGCTAGCGAACCAGGGGCCGCCGTAGGACCTCCAACTCTGCTGCAATTTCATTGAGGCAAAATGAGCGAAGCCCCCATCGTTCGGGACAATCGGGAGCGCAGCCAGTTCGAAATCGACCTGGGCGACGGCAAATATGCCTATGCCAAATATAATCTGCT
>DASTVY010000230.1:0-7273 GCA_035758865.1 Sphingomicrobium sp.
CTTCCTTGAAGTTGCCCTCGCCTTCCGGTGCCTTCAGGATGACCGCGCGCTTTTCCAGGCTGTAGATGTCGGCTCCGGTCGCAAGGAGTAGCGAGCCCTGGCGCCGCCCATCCGAAACTCCGGTATAATAGACGATCAGCCCGTTCTGGCTCGGTTCGACCGTGGGGTCCTCGACTCCACCACGGTCTACTTCGTCGGGGCCGGGAACGATCGCCGGCCGCTCGTCCATCAGGAAGTTGAGTCCATCGTCCGAGCAGCCGCACCAGATGGTCCCAGTCGGATCGGTCGGGCGCAGCGGATTAGACACGCCGCGCATCATCATCCAAAGCTTGCCCTCTTTCTGCCAGACGTAGGGGCTCATCCAGTCCATCGACTTCAGCGGTTCACTGGCCGTAAGGCAGACCGGCTCAACCTCCTCGACGACGTAGGCGACCATCGGCTTCAGCCCCCCTGCGCCAATGCAAGCGACAGGCCGCGGTCGATCCCCAGCCTCATTTCGCCGGGTCGAGCCGCAGCAATTTCCCGCCGCTTTCGCCATCCTGGATCAAATAGACGCTGCCGTCCGGTCCCTGGTCGATTGCCCGGATGCGTGCGTTCATCGGCCAGTGATCCGCCTTGGTCGCCTTGTCTCCATCGATATCCACACGGATCAGGGCTTCGCCCGAAAGCGCCCCAACCAGAGCGTCGCCTTTCCATTCAGGGAATTTGTCGCCGGTGTAGATCAGCAGCGCGCCGGGCGAGATGGAGGGAGTCCACCATACCTTCGGCGCTTCAAAGCCATCGCCAGCCTTGTGATCGGGGATTTCGCCGCCGCCGTAATGGCTGCCATTCGAAACGAGCGGCCAGCCATAATTTTTCCCCGGAAGGATCAGGTTGATCTCATCCCCGCCCTGCGGCCCCATTTCGCTTTCCCATAACCGCCCGTCAGGTGCGAACTGAAGCCCAAGCAGGTTGCGGTGACCCATCGTCCAGAACTCGGCAGCAACGCCGCCCCGCGACGCCCAGGGGTTGCCTGGAGCAGGAGCCCCCTCATCGGTCAGTCGAAGGACCTTGCCGAGGTCGCCGCCAAATTCTTGCGCTGGTTGCATTTTTTGGCGCTCACCAGAGCTCAAGTAGAGAAATCCATCCGGGCCGAACGCAATGCGGTGAGAAAAATGGCCGCTTCCGGTCACTTTCGGCCGTTGCCGCCAGATAGCTTTGAAGTTCTTGATGGCCGGGGCCGAGGCATTGCTGAGATCGAGCGTGCCGTAACCCAGGGCCGCACCGCTTGTGCCGCCAGGTCCCCCTTCAACGTAGGACAGGTAGATCCGCTGATTACCTGCGAAATCTGGATGGGGCATTACATCGCCCAAGCCGCCCTGGCCGGCCACCTTGACCTGCGGCACGCCACTGACGGCCGTGTGTCTTCCGGTCGTAACGTCGACCAGCCAGAGCTTGCCTTCCTTCTCGGTCAGAAGGGCCATGTTGGTCAGTGGAACGCCGCTACCGGGGAGGAACGCCATGGCCCAAGGCGTGTCGAAATCGGCGACTTCGGTCACGGTAAAGGGGCGCTCGGCGCTTACCCCGCGCTGAGCCGAACCTTCCGATTGGCAAGCCGCACAGAGGGTTGCGATTAACGCAGCTTGCAAAACGCGCTTCATAATCCGATCTCTCCCGTTGCAGGGGCGACACGAAAGGGTCCCATGGACAAGGTCGGCCTCCTATCCCTCGCGACAGCCGTGCCGCCGCACATCGTTGAACAGAGCATTGCGAAAGCCAAGGCTCGCGAGCTTTTCGGCGGACGCAAGGAATTGTTCGACCGGTTGGCGGGCGTATTTGACAACGCCGGGATTGCGAAACGGCACATCGTTACCCCGATCAGCTGGTACGAGCAGTCTCACGGTTGGAAGGAACGCAACAGGCTCTATCTGGATGCGTCAGACCAATTGTTCCGACAGGCGGCCATCGCCGCGATCGAGCAGGCGAGCCTTGCTCCGGATCAGATCGACGGGGTGGTCTGCGTTTCTACTACCGGAATTGCCACGCCCAGCCTCGACGCGCGCAACGGCCCTGACATCGGCCTGAGGTCCGACATCCGGCGCGTTCCAGTGTTCGGAATGGGCTGCGCGGGCGGCGTTAACGGCCTCGCTACTGCGGCGCGCATGGCGGCAGCCGAGCCCGGAACGCGCTGGCTGTTCGTCACCATCGAGACCTGTTCGATCGCCATCCGCCTCGACAGCGACGATCCGGCAGCGATCGTCGCGACTGCCATCTTCGGCGACGGAGCCGCTGCGGCCGTCGTCCAAGCTGGCGGAGATGGAATTGCCAATATCGCCGGGTCAGGCGAGCGGATGTGGCCCGACACGCTCAATATCATGGGATGGCGCGTCGAAGATCCGGGTCTGGCGGTCGTGTTCGACCGTGCCATTCCTCCCTTCGTCGAGGCGGAATTGGCGGGCGCCGTTGACGGCATGCTGGGTGAAATTGGACGCGGGCGGGGCGAGATCGATCGCTTCTGCTGCCATCCCGGCGGGGTCAAGGTCATCGACGCGATCGAGAGCGCGCTCAAGCTTCCGGTAGGAACTCTCGACCTGGAGCGCGACGTGCTGAACGATTGCGGCAATATGAGCGCTCCGACCGTGCTGTTCGTCCTGGATCGGTTGATCGCACGGGGGTTGCCCAAGCGAACCATGCTCACCTCCTTTGGACCCGGCTTCACCTGTGCGGGAATGCTGTTGGAGCGGGCATGAACTGGGCGGCCATCGCCATCCTTGGCTTCGTTACGCTGCAGCGCCTGGCCGAACTTGCTCTTTCTCAGCGAAACACGAAGAAGCTGCTTGCTCGCGGTGCCTATGAAGTGGCGCCGGAGCATTATCCCTTCATGGTCATCCTTCATGCATCGTGGCTCGCCGTGCTGTGGTTCTTCGGACCAGGGCCGCCGATCGAGATCGTCCCGCTGATCCTCTTTGTCCTGCTTCAGCTTGGCCGGATATGGGTCATTGCCACGCTGGGGGAGCGCTGGACGACCCGCATCATCATCCTGCCCGGGGCTCCGCTGGTGACGTCCGGACCATACCGCTGGGTCAATCACCCCAATTATCTAGTCGTGATAGGCGAGTTCGCGGTCCTGCCGTTGGTATTCGGCCTACCGATGGTGGCGATCGTTTTTTCGCTTCTGAACGCAGCCATGCTGGCGGTTCGGATCCGGGCCGAGAACCGAGCCTTGGGCCGCTGACTCTTCTTCTTGCGTGCGTTCGATGTCCCGCCTATATGGCGGCCACTCTCCTCGACATCGTTAAGGCGTTGAGGCTGAGCCCGGAGGGGCTCGGCACCGAGAGGGTTTGGAATTTCGCTTGAGGTGAATTTGACCGATACCGCTGCCATCGCTCGGCTGATCGAGCCCGCCGTCAAGGAGCTGGGTTTCGATCTCGTGCGCGTGGCGATGATCGGCGGAAATTCCGATCCGACGCTTCAGATCATGGCCGAGCGGCCCGATACCCGGCAGCTGGACCTCGACGACTGCCAGGTCATTTCGCGCAAGCTGAGCGACCTGTTCGATGCAGAAGAAGCCGCGGGTCGCGACCCCGTCGAAGGTGCCTATCGCCTGGAGGTTTCATCGCCCGGAATCGATCGCCCGCTGACACGCGCGAAGGACTATTCGGACTGGACTGGTCATGAAGCCCGCCTCAAGCTGGGCGAGCCGCTGGCAGGTGCCAAGCAGCTTTCCGGGGTGATTGAGGGTATCGAGGGCAATGTGGTGTCAATCGCCACGCCTAAGGGAATCCGCGAAGTCCCGTTCGAATCCATCGCGTCGGCCAAGCTCCTCTTGACCGACAAGCTCATTAACGCCACCGCGCCGATCAGCACCGAAGGCGCCGACTTGATTAAAACGGAAGGTTGAACGACATGGCCACGACTGCAGCTTCAGGAGTGCCTGCTGCCGCTACCGCCAACAAGGCCGAGCTGCTTGCTATCGCCGACGCAGTCGCTCGCGAAAAGCTGATCGACAAGGGCATCGTCATCGAGGCGATGGAAGACGCGATCCAGCGCGCCGCACGCGCTCGCTACGGCGCCGAGAACGACATTCGCGCCAAGCTCGATCCCAACACCGGCGACCTCCGCTTGTGGCGCGTGCTCGAGGTGGTCGAGGAGGTCGATGACTATTTCAAGCAGGTCGACATCAAGGGTGCGCAGAAGCTGAAGTCCGACGCTGCCGTCGGCGATTTCATCGTCGATCCGCTTCCGCCGATCGAATTCGGCCGCATCGCCGCCCAGGCCGCCAAGCAGGTCATCTTCCAGAAGGTCCGAGACGCCGAGCGCGAGCGCCAGTTCGAGGAATTCAAGGACCGCGCCGGCGAAGTCATCACCGGCGTCGTCAAGCGGGTCGAGTTCGGCCACGTCGTGGTCGATCTTGGCCGGGCCGAAGGCGTCATCCGCCGCGACCAGCAGATCCCCCGCGAAATGGTCCGCGTCGGCGACCGCATCCGCTCGCTGATCATGTCGGTCCGCCGCGAAACGCGCGGGCCGCAGATCTTTTTGAGCCGCGCGCATCCCGACTTCATGAAGAAGCTGTTCGCGCAGGAAGTGCCGGAGATTTATGATGGCATCATCGAGATCAAGGCAGCCGCCCGCGACCCGGGCAGCCGCGCCAAGATCGGCGTCATCAGCTACGACAGCTCGATCGACCCGGTCGGTGCCTGCGTCGGCATGAAGGGCAGCCGGGTTCAGGCCGTCGTCCAGGAACTGCAGGGCGAAAAGATCGACATCATTCCGTGGAGCGAGGACACTGCGACTTTCGTCGTCAACGCGCTTCAGCCGGCGACTGTCAGCCGCGTCGTGATTGACGAGGAAGAGAGCCGGATCGAAGTGGTCGTTCCCGACGACCAGCTGAGCCTCGCGATCGGCCGCCGTGGCCAGAACGTCCGCCTCGCCTCGCAGCTGACCAGCTCGCAGATCGACATCCTGACCGAGGCCGACGCGAGCGAGAAGCGCCAGCGCGAATTCGTCGAGCGGTCCGAGATGTTCCAGACCGAACTGGACGTCGACGAGACCCTGGCCCAGCTGCTGGTCGCCGAAGGCTTCACCAGTCTCGAGGAAGTTGCCTACGTCGAAGTCGACGAAATCGCCTCGATCGAGGGTCTCGACGACGAAATCGCCGGCGAGCTTCAGAGCCGCGCCACCGAGGCGCTGGAGCGCCGCGAGGCAGCGTCTCGCGAAGAGCGCCGCGGGATGGGCGTCGAGGATTCGCTTGCCGAACTCCCCTACCTCACCGAGCAGATGCTGGTGACGTTGGGCAAGGCCGGCATTTGCACGCTTGACGACCTGGCCGACCTCGCCACCGACGAGCTGATCGCCAAGAAGCGCGTCGAGCCCCGGCGCCGTTCGGACAGCGCCCGCCCGGAAGACAAGGGCGGCGTGCTGGCCGATTATGGCCTGAGCGAAGAGCAGGGCAACGAGATCATCATGGCCGCCCGAGCCCACTGGTTCGAGGATGAGCCCGCTGCAGCGCCGTCTGGCGAGGAGGACGCTGTTGCGGACAAGGAACAATGATCCGCTAGACGCGCACGTACCGGAGCGCAGTTGCATCCTTTCGCGGCGGACAGCGCCGCGAGAGGAGCTGATCCGGCTTGCCCTTGGGCCCGACGGACAGGTCGCGCCCGACGTCCGCGCTCGTGCCCTCGGCCGCGGCGCCTGGATTGGCGTCGGCCGGGCGGCCCTCGACGAAGCCAATGCCAAGGGCAAGCTCAAGGGCGCCCTTTCCCGCGCTTTCAAGACCGGCGAACTCGACGTTCCAGCTGATCTCGGCGAACGGATCGAGCAGGCGCTCCGCCAACAGGCGCTCGACCGGCTGGGGCTGGAAGCGCGTGGCGGAACGCTGATCAATGGCGCAGAAAGGGTCGAAGCCGCAGCCCGGCAAGGCAAGGTGCATCTGCTGATCCACGCAGCCGACGCCGGCGAGGACGGCCGCAAGAAGCTCGACCAGGCCTGGCGGGTCGGCGGCGGAGCCAAATCGGGACTGGTATTTCCAGAGAATCGCACCATCTTATCCATGGCGCTGGGCCGCGAGAACGTGGTACACATCGCCCTGACCGACGCAGCCGCCGCAAGGCGTGTGCTTCACGCTATCAACCGGTGGCGTGCTTTCAATGATCCCGATGCTGGGCTAGACGGCGGCGACGCCGCTGGGCCGAGCGCGGCCGACGAGTTTGTAGACGAAGGAAACGCATGACCGACCAGAGCGACAAGCCCAAACTTGGGACCCGGCCTCCGCTGGGCCTGAAGCGCACGGTCGAAACCGGCAAGGTGAAGCAGAGCTTCAGCCACGGCCGCTCGAACACGGTCGTGGTCGAGCGCAAGCAGCGTCGTGTTTTCAGCAAGCCGGGCGAAGCACCCCCGGCACCGGAGCCCAAAGTCGAGGCCGCCGCGCCCGCTCCGGAAGCCAAGCCGGCTGCGCCCGCGCCCAAGCCTGCTGCGCCAAAGCGGCAGGTGGACGACATCACGGCCCGCAAGGAAATGCAGGAACGCCTGCTGCGCGAAGCCGAGGAAGCGCGCATGTCCGCGCTCGAGGACGCTCGCCGCCGTGAGGAGCGTTCGAAGCAGGCCCAATCCGAAGAAGAGAAGCGCCGCGCCGAGGATAATCGCAAGGCTGAGGAAGAAGCCGTGCGGAAGGCTGCGGAGGAAGCTGCCGAGGCTGAACGCCTCGCCGCCGAGGAGGCAGTCAAGGCCGCCGCTCCTCCGGCCGAGCAGGCTGCGGAAGAGGATGAAGATCGCGAATTCCGCCGCCCCGCTTCTGCTCCTGCGCCCAAGCCGGCGCGCCCGGCGCATCCCGGAGCCCATCGGCCCAGCCGCGACGATCGCCGCCACGCCGGCAAGCTGACGGTCAGCCGTGCCCTTTCCGGCGAGGATGACAGCCGCGCCCGCAGCCTGGCAGCGCTTCGCCGCGCTCGCGAAAAGGAAAAGCGCGCCCACCAGCAGGCGGGGCCCGCCGTCAAGCAGTATCGCGATGTCGACGTCCCCGAAGCAATTACGGTCCAGGAACTGGCCAAGCGCATGGGCGAACGCGGCGCGGACCTGGTCAAGGCGTTGTTCAAGATGGGAACGCCTGTCACCATCACCGAGACGATCGACCAGGACACCGCCGAGTTGCTGATCGAGGAATTCGGCCACCGCATCAACCGCGTCAGCGATGCCGACGTCGACATCGACACGACCGTCGACGTCGATCCCGACGATACGCTCAAGCCGCGTCCGCCGGTCGTCACGATCATGGGCCACGTCGATCACGGCAAGACGT
>DASTVY010000328.1:0-4151 GCA_035758865.1 Sphingomicrobium sp.
TATGTGGGCGTTCGGCGATGAGGGTGCCCCCAAGGCTGCCTCGGCGCCATCCGCCTGACGAGGTGCTGATCCACATCATCGCACGTGGAAAAATCGGCCGCTCGCCTGAGGCGGAGCTGACTGACCGTTATCTGAAGCGCATCCAATGGCCGACCAAGGTGACCGAACTGCCCGACAAAGGCGGATTTTTGCCAAATGCCCCGCCCAATTCCGTCACGGTAGTGCTGGATGAGCGTGGCACGGCCCTGTCATCGATGGAATTCGCGAAAAGGCTTGAGACATGGCGGGATGACGGACGCCGCGAAGCGCGCTTCCTGCTTGGTGCAGCCGACGGACATGAAGAGGAGTTGCGCGGCAAGGCGGACCTGCTGCTCTCGTTCGGTCCGGCGACCTGGCCCCACTTGCTGGCCCGTGCAATGCTTGCCGAGCAACTGTTCCGCGCGACCAGTATCCTCGCCAACCATCCCTACCATAGGGAGGGCTAGTGCACCGTTACGCCGCGCTTTGTCTTCCGTTTTTGCTGGCTGCAGCAAGCACGCCCCTTTCGGCGGTGACCGAAACGGCCGATGCTGCATTGGCTCGGGCCCGGGTTGAGGCCGGCAAGGCTGCAAGCCGGCTTGCCGAGCTGGAGGCGAAGGCTGCACGGGCAGGAAGCAGGGCTGAGCGGCTTCGTGCCGAGCAGGCGGCAGCGGCCGCGGCCATTGAAGAGAGTGAAGCGAAAATCGGCGAGCAGGATGCGCAGCTGCGGCTCGCACGGGCAAAAGTCGAACTGGCCGAGCGGCAATTGGCGGTCAAGCGAGCACCGCTCGCAGCGCTGCTCGCGGGCCTGACCACGATGGGCCGCCAGCCGCCGATCCTGGCTCTTGCCGACCAGGGGTCGGTTGAGGAGATGATCCGCGTGAAGGCGCTGCTCGACGCGACCATGCCGGTTATCGAGCGCCGCAGCGCCCTCCTCCAGGCCGATCTGGCGGAGCGGCGACGCTCCCTGGCGGCAGTCGACAAGGTTCGGTCCGACCTTACCGCCAGCCGAACGGAGCTCGACAAGCGACGCCAACGCTTCGCCGAACTGGAAGCGACAGCGTCCGAACGGGCCGAGCGCCTGGCCGGCGAGGCTTTCAGAGCCGGAGATCGAGTGCTCGCCAGCGACGAGACACTGGCGCTTGCGAGGAGCGAAGCGGCGGGCCAAGCCTCGGCGCGGACAGTCGCAAGCCGGCTTGCGGCACTAGACTTCGCCCCTGCCCGGCCGATACGTGGCGATTCGGCCCTTCCGCCCCAGGATTTAGCCTACAGCCTGCCGATCGAAGCACCGCTGCTCGAGGGGCTGGGATCGGTGAGCCGGGCAGGAATTTCGTCGCGAGGCCTGAAGTTCGCCAGTTCACGAGGGGCAGCCGTTATCGCTCCCGCCGATGGGGAAATCGTCTTCGCTGCGCCCTTCCGGGGGCAGGATGGGATCGTAATTATCGATCATCCAGGCGGATGGACTAGTCTGTTACTGGGAGTTTCCAGCGAAAAACCGAAGGGATCAAAGGTCCGGCGCGGAGAGTTTATCGGGCGGTCGCTGGGTCCGCTCGGCGTGGAATTGCGGCATCATGGCGCGCCTCAATCCCCTGCCTTAATCGCAGCTTCATCTGTTCCGCTGTCAAATGGCGGCAAGAGCCGTTAAATTGCGACGCGATACTTTGACAGGAATTTAGTCATGGCACCCCTTTCCAAGCTTCTTCCACCCCTGGCGCTGGTGGGCGCCCTGGCCATGGTCCCCGTGGCCACGACCGCCTTTGCCGCTGCGGAAACCGACACGCAGAAGGAGTTGGAGACCTTTTTCAGCGTGTTCGAACGAGTTCGCGCCAATTATGTCGACAAGGTCGACGACCATACGCTGATCAAGGGTGCAATCGACGGCATGCTTTCGGCGCTTGACCCGCACAGCAGCTATGCCGAGGCGTCCGACTTCACCCAGCTTCGAACCACGACAGAAGGCAATTACGGCGGCCTTGGCCTGACAGTTTCCACAGAAGACGGTGCAGTGAAGGTGATCGCTCCGACCGAGGATACGCCAGCCGATCGCGCCGGAATCAAGGCCGGCGACTATATCACGCACATCGACGGCGAGTTCCTCTATGGCTTCACACTGGACGAGGCTGTCGAGAAGATGCGCGGCAAGCCGGGCACGACGGTCAAGCTGACCATCGTCCGGCCGGGCCGCGACAAACCGTTCGACGTTGCCGTCACCCGCGAACGGATCGAGCTTCGGCCGGTCAAGTGGGAGGTGAAGGACAATATCGGGATCATCAACATCAACGGCTTCTCGGCCAATACCGGTGCCCTGACTCGCGAGGCGCTGGTCAGCATCGACAAGTCGACCGGCGGAAAGGCGACCGGCTACATCGTCGACCTGCGCTCCAACCCCGGTGGCCTGCTCGACCAGGCAATCGAAGTCAGCGACGCTTTCCTGGAACAGGGAGAGATCGTGTCGGAGCGCGGCCGCGAGGCCGGCGACATCGAGCGCTTCTACGCCAAGCCGGGCGACATGGCGAAGGGCAAGCCGGTCATCGTGCTGGTCGACGCCGGGTCCGCCTCGGCTGCCGAGATCGTCGCCGGTGCGCTGCAGGACCATCGCCGGGCGGTCGTGATGGGCGAGCGCAGCTTCGGCAAGGGTTCGGTGCAAAGCGTGATCCAGACCGGACCGCAATCGGCGCTGCGCCTGACCACGGCCCGCTACTACACGCCGTCGGGCAAGTCGGTGCAGGCCGGCGGGATCGATCCGGATATCTCCGTGCCGCAGCTGAGCGACGAGGATTACAAGTCGCGGCCGCGCCTGCGCGAAGCGGACCTTCGCCGTCACCTGGCGAGCCAGGCACAGGTGAAGGATGAGGTTCTGGAGGACGAGAGCCAACCCGATCCGCGCTTTACGGCGACTTATGCCGAGCTCGAGAAGAAGGGCATCAAGGATTACCAGCTCGATTACGCGCTGAAGTCCTTGAAGCGGCTCGCCCCGCCGCCGATGCAGCTGGCCAAGACGGCCTCGCGCTAATGCTGGCACCTCCCCAGGCGGAGGGCGCGCCGCGCCTCAAGCGGGCGCGCCTGCTTGCCTTGCTGCTGCCGTCCGGACTGCTTGGGGGAGCCTTGTTCTCGCAATATGTCGGCGGGCTCTACCCTTGCGAGATGTGCTACTGGCAGCGATGGCCGCACGCAGCAGCGATCCTGCTGGCGATCGGCGCCTATTTTTCGGCCTCGAATAGATCGCGCTCGAGAACTTTAGTGATGCTCGCAGCGCTGGCAGTGGCGATTTCCGGAGCGATTGGCGTGTTCCATGCCGGAGTCGAGATGGGCTGGTGGGAAGGCATCACTCAGTGCACGGCTACCGGCGCAACCAGCCTGCAGGACATACTGAACGTCCCGCTGGTGCGCTGCGACCAGGTGCAGTGGGACTTCCTCGGCATCTCCATGGCCGGCTGGAACGCCATCATTTCACTCCTGGGCGCGGCCGCAATCGTGGCGCTGGCCCGGCGCAGCGCATGACGTCTGGCTGGAGACCCGGCGACAGGCGCCCCGATCGGGCGTCGATGCTCCGAGTCAACCAGGCCGGCGAATATGGCGCGACCCGAATCTATGCCGGACAGCTGGCGGTCCTTGGCAGAAGCTCGACCGCCGCCCACCAGATCGCCCGGATGGCGGCGCAGGAGAAGCGCCACCTGGAGCGCTTCGACCGGATGATGGCCGACCGGCGAGTGCGCCCGACCGCCCTCCAACCCTTCTGGAGCGTCGCCGGCTTTGCACTGGGGGCAGCAACGGCGCTGATCAGCGAGCGGGCGGCGATGGCCTGCACCGACGCGGTCGAGACGGAGATCGACCGGCATTATTCCGAGCAATTGGCCGAACTGGGCGATGACGACCCGGAGCTGGCGGCGGATATTGCGGAGTTTCAGGCCGAGGAGCTGGAACATCGCGAAACCGCCCGCGAGCATGGCGCCCAGGAGGCGATCGGCTATCCGCTTCTGCATGCGACGATCCGGGGGTTTTGCCGGGTAGCAATAGAATTATCGAAACGGATATGACGGAACTGGAACGGCGATTCGACCGCTTTTCCCTCTTGCGAAGGACCCATGTAACCATGTCGAGACTGCCGTCCCTAACTCTCGCCACGGCCGCAC
>DASTVY010000033.1:0-3154 GCA_035758865.1 Sphingomicrobium sp.
GCACAGGGCAGTCGTGAGACTTTGTTGTGGGCAATGGAAGATGACGTCGTGACGGCGGTCAACCGGATCCACGAAAACCCGGTCTATTTGAAGGGCATCAAGCTGGATCCCGCGATCCACGCGACCAGCAATTTCTCAGACCTCGCATCGGCTGACGCTTGGCTGGTGGTTACGCCCGCGCAGCATATGAGAGCCGTATTGGGTCGCTCCCCCTGTCCGAAAATGCCGCTCATTCTCTGCTCGAAGGGCATTGAGGAAAAGAGCAGCATGCTACTGCACGAAGTCGCTCATGAGGTTTGTCCCACTTCACCGGTAGCGGTGCTGTCGGGCCCGACGTTCGCCCATGAAGTTGCCACCGGACTCCCCACTGCGGTGACACTCGCCTGCGAAGATAAGGAGCTCGGCCTCGAGCTTCGGCAACGGATCAACCTTCCTGCCTTCCGTACCTATCTTACCGACGACGTTGCCGGTGCAGAGGTCGGTGGAGCGGTCAAGAATGTGCTGGCGATTGCTTGTGGTGTGGCGGAAGGCCGCGGCCTCGGGCAAAACGCCCGTGCCGCGCTGATTGCGCGCGGTTTTGCCGAAATGATCCGCTTCGGGGTCGAAATGGGTGGCCGGCGCGAAACGCTGGCTGGCCTTTCGGGGCTGGGCGATCTGGTCCTCACCTGTTCCTCGACCAGCAGCCGCAACTTTTCGCTCGGCATGGCGATCGGCCAGGGCAAGAGCGTCAGCGAACTGATGAAGGATCGCCGAACGGTCGCGGAAGGAGCGCATACCGCTCCGGTTCTGCACCGTATCGCCGTGGAGCGCGGGATCGACATGCCCCTTGTTGGCGCAGTCCTGGATCTGCTCGAAGGCCGGGTTCGGATCGGCGAGTTGCTCGAGACCCTGCTCAGCCGCCCGCCCGGCGACGAAGAAGACTAGAAATCGATGGCGATGCCCTTCTTTTCCCAATCGCCGTAGCGCGTGGGATCGGGCTTATTCTCTTCACCGGCAGGTCGGGCCGGTCCAACGGCTTCGGGCTTGGGCACCGGCGGCGATTTGCTCAGATAGGCGGGCGGCTTCACATGTTTTGGCCGTTTCATGGGTTCCAAATGATGCCTAAAGGGCCTCATGCCAAGTCCGGCCAATCATTCGCCCGAAGGGGTTGATGCCCGTAAGGCCGCACTTCGTATCCTCGACTCGGTGCTCCGCCGCGGCCAGACAATGGACAATGCCGCTCAGGCAGCGCGCAGTCTGCCGCCGGCTGATGCCGCGCTGGCAAGTGCGATAGCCGGAGAAACATTGCGGCGGTTACCCGACCTCGATGAATTGATCGACGGCGCAACGCTGCAAAAGCTGCCCGACGACGCCAAGGCGCGGATGGTGCTGCGCCTGGCCCTGGCCCAAAAGATCGGGCTTGGAACGCCTGACCATGCGCTGGTGGCGACTGCACTTCCGCTAGTCGACGGCGGCCCGCGACGCCTCGTTCACGGCGTGCTTGGCACGCTGCTCCGCAAGGGTGTGCCGGCAATCGAAGCCCCCCGGCTCCCGGATGATGTCGAACGGCGGTGGCGCAGCGCCTGGGGCGATGAAGTCGTCGCGGCGGCGCGATGGGCGATAGCTCATCGGCCGCCCCTCGACCTCAGCTTTGCCAGCGATGAAGCCTGCTCGACATTCGGCGCTGGCCGTTCCCTTGCACCCCGGCATCGACGAATCGATCATGCGGGCGCAGTCACTGAACTGCCGGGCTTCGGCGGTGGCCAATGGTGGGTCCAGGACCTCGCCGCATCCTTTCCTGCCCGGCTCATTCCCTCGACTTCCGGCAACGTGATCGACGCCTGCGCTGCTCCCGGAGGAAAGACCATGCAGCTGGCGGCTGCAGGCCATTTGGTGACGGCGCTCGATCGGTCGGAAAGTCGTCTGGCCCGACTTTCCGAAAATCTGGCGCGCACTGGGCTGAAGGCGGAAACCATTGCCGCCGACGCAGTTGAATGGACTCCCACGTCAGCGTTTGACGCGGTCCTGCTTGATGCACCCTGCTCGGCGACCGGCACTTTCCGACGCCATCCCGAAGTGCTCTATCGCGCCCGCCCCGCGATCATCGAGCAAGGCGCCGAATTGCAGGCGCGGCTCTTGGCGCATGTGGCCGACTGGGTGCGGCCGGGCGGCAGCCTCGTCTATGCCGTCTGCAGCCTCGAGCCGCAGGAGGGCGAGGAGCGGATCGAACATTTCCTTGCCGAGCGCGCCGATTACCGGCTGGAAGCGGCTCCTGTCCTGGCCGCGGGCGTCGCCCCGCATCCCCGCGGCTGGATCCGGATTCTTCCCGGGATGCTTGAAGCAGAGGGCGGGCTCGACGGCTTCTTCACCGCCCACCTTGTCCGACGCGGCGCATAAAGGCTAATGGCCCCCATGGCCCGCCCCCTTATCTCCCCGTCCATCCTGTCCGCCGATTTCGCAAAGCTTGGCGAAGAAGTTCGGGCGATCGACGCCGCCGGCGCCGACTGGATCCACATCGATGTGATGGACGGGCATTTCGTGCCCAATCTGACGATCGGGCCCGGGGTGGTGAAGGCGCTGCGTCCTCACACTTCAAAGCCGTTCGACGTCCACCTGATGATCTCGCCGGTCGACTCGTTTCTGGACGCGTTCGCCGAGGCAGGCGCCGACATCATCACGGTCCATCCCGAAGCGGGCCCGCACCTCCATCGCACGATCCAGCGAATCAAGGCGCTCGGCAAGAAGGCAGGCGTGTCGCTCAATCCAGCGACGCCCGCGAAGGTGCTCGATTATGTGCTGGACGAGGTCGACCTGGTGCTGGTGATGAGCGTCAACCCGGGTTTCGGCGGCCAGAAGTTCATCGCTTCGCAGCTGAAGAAGATCGAGGCGATCGCCAATCGCGTGGCCAAGCAGGACCTGGTTGTCGATATTGAAGTCGACGGCGGGATCGACGCAGCCACGGCTCCTCAGGCAGTCGACGCGGGTGCGACGGTGCTGGTCGCCGGAACCGCTGCGTTCCGCGGCGGGCCCGATAATTATTCCGCCAATATCGCCGCTCTCCGGGGAGGCGCATGAGCGACGATCAGCTGGGTCGGCTCGCCAAAGGCTCGCTATTTTCTCGCCTGTTCAGACATGGCCGGCAGCCGCTTCGGCTGGTCGCGGTCCCGCGCGACCA
>DASTVY010000254.1:0-2804 GCA_035758865.1 Sphingomicrobium sp.
GCTGGAAATCGTCGACACGCTGGTCCGTTCCAACGCGATCGACGTGTTGGTGGTCGATTCAGTCGCCGCGCTGGTACCGCGGGCCGAGATCGAGGGCGAGATGGGCGACAGCCACGTCGGTCTCCAGGCGCGTCTGATGAGCCAGGCGCTGCGCAAGCTGACCGGCTCGATCAGCCGCTCGCGCTGCACCGTCATCTTCATCAACCAGGTCCGCATGAAGATCGGCGTCATGTATGGCAATCCGGAAACGACAACTGGCGGCAACGCGCTGAAATTCTATGCCTCTGTCCGGCTCGACATCCGCCGAACCGGCCAGATCAAGGACCGGGACGACATCGTCGGCAACACCACCCGGGTGAAGGTGGTCAAGAACAAGGTCGCGCCGCCGTTCAAGCAGGTCGAATTCGACATCATGTACGGCGAAGGCGTCAGCAAGGTCGGCGAGATTCTCGATTTGGGCGTCAAGGCCGGATTGGTCGAGAAGTCGGGCTCATGGTTCAGCTACGACAGCCAGCGGATCGGCCAGGGCCGCGAAAACGCCAAGCAGTTCCTGAAGGACAATCCCGAGATTGCCCAGCGGATCGAGAATGCGATCCGTGGGCGTACGGACGAAGTCGGCGAGGCGCTGATGGTGGGCGCCGGCCCTGAAGATGATGTCGAGCCTTAAGCTCGGCTTGAAGTGCTAAAGGTCGGGATCGGGCGGGGGTGTTGCCTCCGCCCTTTCCAGTTCGGACGGCCGCTCGATCGCCCCGAACAGCTTGCCCCGTTCCGTCCACACCACAAGGACCAGCCCGATCGAGCCGCAAATGGCGCAGCCGATCAGGAACGGCAGCTGAGTTCCGTCGAAGGCCTGGCCGATCATGAGGCCGAGCAGCGCGCCGCCGATCGTGCCGGTGACGCCCTGGAACGACGAAGCCGTCCCGGCGATCGGCGCCATGTTGGTCATTGCCAGCGTTCCGAAGTTGGACGTGGTGAAGGAGAAACTGACGAAGGTCAGTTGCATCAGCACGATGAACAGCCACAGCGGCTCGTCCATAGATTCGGCGACGAGCGCGTGGATGGTGGTGATCGTAACGAAAGCAATCAGCCCGCTATGGCCGGTGCGCCTCAGCCCGAAGTTTCCGACGACGCGGCTGTTGCCCCAACTTGCGAAAACCATCGGACCGGCGATTGCGGCGAAGACGATGCCTATCAGCTTTCCGGAATCGAACACGTCGAAGATAATCTGCTGGATCGATGAGATATAGGCAGTCAGCCCGCCGAACACGGCGGTCAGCGCCAGGGTGTAGCCGATGGACAGCCGGTCCGTCGCTGCCGTCTTCACACCGGCCCAAATCTCGCCTGCATTGAGCGCTCGCCGATATTCGGGATGGAGCGTCTCGGGCAGCTTGATGAAACTCCACAGCCACATGGCGGCGCCGTAGCCGGCCAGCACGAGGAAAATGGCTCGCCAGTCGGCAACCAACAGGATCGCCTGGCCGATGTTGGGCGCCAGCATCGGCACCAGCATGAAGACCATGAACACCAGGCTCATCACCCGGGCCATTTCCTCGCCCTCGAACAGGTCTCGCACCATCGCGGTGACAAGCACCCGGGTGACCGCGGCGGAAGCGCCCATGGCAATCCGCCCGGCGATCAGAAGCTCGAAACTACCGGCAATGCCGCACAACAGGGCGAAGCCCGCATAGAGCGCGACGCCGGCTGCCAGGATTGGCTTTCGTCCGAACCGGTCGGCAAGCGGTCCCCAGAAGATCTGCCCGACCCCAAAGCCAAGGAAATAGGCGATGACGACCAGCTGCCGCATATTTTCGGTGCCGACGCCAAGCTCCGACCCGATGTCGGGCAAGGCCGGGATCATTGCATCGATGGCGAAGGCGTTCAGTGCCATCAGCCCTGCGAGCAGCGCGACGGTCTCCTTAGGTCCGGGGCGGCGTGCTCCGGGCGAATGGGGCAGGTGAAAGGGCATGGGATGGCGTAGCTGGCCTATTGCGGCGAGCCATGCAACAGATGGCGCCGACATTCATCGATTACCGGGGGAGTTTATGCGCCTTCACCGTCGCCAGCTTCTACTTGCAAGCGGTCTCATGACTGCCGTTCCGCTGACCGGCATGGCCCGCGCCGCAACCGCGCAAGCAGCCGAGTTGAAACCGATCCGGATTCCTCCCTCGATCGGCCGTCCGGAGCGACTTGCCCGGCTGGCGCGTGCCCAGGCGTTGATGAAAGCCAACGACATTGGTGCAGTCCTCATCGAACCAGGTGCTAGCCTCGATTACTTTACCGGCGTCCAGTGGTGGCGGTCCGAGCGGCTGACCGCAACGGTGATTCCAGCGAGCGGCGATGCGATCATCGTTACGCCTTTCTTCGAAAAACCCTCGGTCGAGGAAAGCCTCGGTATTCCAGCGGAAATCCGGACCTGGAACGAGGATGAAGAGCCGTTGAAACTCGTCGCCGACTTTCTTCGCGAGCGCGGGCTAGCGAACGCCCGGATAGGGATGGAAGAAACCAACCGTTACTTCATTCTCGACCGGCTGAACCAGCAGCTGCCCTCCGTCCGGATCGTCAGCGCCAACCCCGTCGTTCGGGCTACCCGGATGATCAAAACCGACGCCGAGCTTGCCCTGATGCAGGCGGCGTCCGACGTCACCCTGGCCGCATTCGCCTACACTTGGCCGCGGCTGAAGGCCGGGATGACGGTTGCCGACATCGACGCGATGATCGGCCAGGCGACCAAGTCGCTCGGCGGCTCCTATGACGGCGGCCTGGTCCTGTTGGGCGAAGGCACGGCCTATCCGCACGGTACCCGT